>CAUZQN010000306.1:0-4648 GCA_963581605.1 uncultured Binatia bacterium (SeqCode) | reverse complement strand
GCAAAGGCCTCATCCTTCACATCCCCCGCACGTGCCACAGCACTTCCCCCCGCTTCAGTAATCTCTGTGACCAGTGCATCCAGCTCTGCCTGGCGGCGCGCGCCCACAACAATTCTTGCCCCTTCGCGTGCGAAGAGTTTTGCCGTTTCATACCCAATACCGGCGCTCGCACCAGTAATAATCACGATCTTGCCTGAGAGTAACGTCATGCTCTTGACCCCTTTCGTTCTGTCTTCTCTCTGTGTGTAGTAGGACCCCGCACTCAAGCGAATGTGAAAAGTCCGGCTGCAATTTGTTGCTCAACGATTCTTTCTCCTCCCTATCATTGCTGTTCTGGCCTAAGGCTTGATCAAGACCCATCAGAGGCGTGCTTCTTTTCGCCGCCTCTGATTATTAAGACACCGATAGTCTCAGTTTGTGAAATCGAATCGGATACACTCAGCTTTTCAGCTAGGTCACTTCCGTTGACTCTCTGCGAACTATACCCTATAGGGTATAGGGGTGGTCGAGTTACCGAATGTCAAACCCCTTGAATGGGTCGGCAATACACGTCGGGTAGTGCAGGAGTTTCCAAAAGATGTCCGTGGGATTGTTGGACAAGCACTCTATGCAGCGCAGATTGGAATGAAGCATCACAACGCAAAACCCTTAAAGGGCTTTGTCGGAAGTAGCGTTGTTGAAATCGTGGCGGACTTTGACCGTGATACGTACAGGGCAGTGGATACGGTAAAACTGAAAGATGTGGTCTACGCACTCCACGCCTTTCAGAAAAAATCAAAGACAGGGATCACAACCCCAAAGAAAGAAATTGACCTGATCAAGCAACGTCTAAAAAAGGCGGCAAGGCACTACAAGGAGCACTATGGCACGGGCAAAAGCGAAAGAACAAATTAAAGTCGAAGCGAGTAGCGGCAACGTCTTTGCAGACCTTGGTTTACCGAATCCGGAAGAGCATCTTATCAAAGCGACTATTGCGCTCGCTATTTCTCAGGCCATTGAGAAACGGGGGCTTACGCAGGAACAGGCCGGCCAAATTCTCGGGCTCGCTCAACCGAAAGTATCAGATATGATTCGAGGACGGCTCGATAAATTCACGATAGATCGACTCATGCGCTACATGCGGAAGCTCGATTATGATGTGACGATCAGCTTTAAACAAAAACCAAAGTTCCGTGAAGTAGCCACAATCAACGTCACAGGGGCACTTCTTCCCGCCTAGCAACAAATTGTTAAGAGGCCCCCTCACCCATCCCTCTGGACGAGAAGATAGAGAGAAAAATCTCTTCTTACGAGCTGGGCAACACCGTATAATCCCGCTCCGCATACGGAAATTCTTCTAATTCAAAGTTAGGCTGCTCGTAGGGCAAGTGACGGTTGATATAGTAAGCACGAATCTCCGCAATTTTATCCCCACGAAATATATACCACTCTGCGCCGCGCATAAGCTCGGCCTGTCCCGACGGCGGTGTCCACTCCATCGTCCATTCGATGACGCACTCGTCGGCTTGGACAATGGCATGCTCACACGTCCACGTCGCCTTGATACGCGGCTGCATCTTGGCCCAATAGCTAGCGAGCGCGTGTGCTCCTCGAATGGGAGCGTGGTGGGTAAAATAGTGTACCACATCATCCGCAAACGTGGATTTCATGAGATTGACATCGGCCGTGCTGCAGCCGTGGTAATATTTTTTTATCGTCGCAACATAGGCATGTTCTTGGGGCATTGCTGCCTCCTTAGCCATCTAATTGAATATCCCACAGCGGTGGATCGGTCGGCCGCACCATTTCAGTCGTCAGCAGCAGCCCGCAGCTCGGACAGGCATAACTGCGCAAGACCATATCATCGTCTACATACGTCTTCGGATCGAGGATATAGGGATTGGCCGCAGTGATAGGTTGCTCAATCACTGCGCACGAGAGCTTATAATTCTCCGTTGTCTTGGCAATGTACGCTCCGCACTTTCGACAGCCGATACTGTCATCAGCCAGCACCAAACCCTCCGCGATCTGTTTTGCAGTATCGAGGTCCAGCTGCTGACGTTCCTGCGGGGACGCAGCATTGAGCCGCGCTTTGCGCAGTAACATCCGCTGCTCCTGCGTCGCTTGGGTATCAATAGCCCCGTGGTCATCAAAGACGACGCCATAGGCTGTCTGTGCCCATTCCCGCGTGACGTTTCCTCGTTCAATATCTTGCACGATACGCTCGGGGTCACGCTCTAGCGGATCACCATATCCACCGGCTGCGGCCCAGGACAGGATAAACGCATCACCAGGTTCTTGTGGAACATTGAATGCTTTGGGGGCAATAGCTTCACTGCGGCCTTGCAGCTCATTCATGCTCGACGGCATATGCCCGGTCTGGGCGATTTGCTCGTCGATCTGTGTTCCGCGCCGCATAGTAAAGCGGGTTGTTGCCGGCGACGAGCCGCCGTGTAGTCCCGGCCCCGGAACGGCGCAGTGTCCGGCCGCCGTAAACAAGGTAATCCGATCCGTGTCATGCGGCACAAAGGCAAGCTCGCCAGAATTGCCGCCGCGAAACTTGCCAGCTCCTCCGGAGTTAACCAATTCTTTCCGCCACAAATACAGGATGGGATAAAACCATTCGTTATCTTCGACATTGGGCATGGTGCTTTGCAGATCCCATGGCCAGCCGCCCGTATCCACCCCGTCTTTCCACGATAATCCAGCCAGAGCCGCGCCTGCCGGGTCAAGCAAAAACGATGCGTACGGCGCACCGCGCTGATCCGTTCCGCTGAACGCCGCGACTGGATACATGGCGGTTCCCATGCAGCTCTGGACTTCACTGCGCAGCTGTTCATCTGAGGAACAGGCCAGCATTTTGGAAATCACTAACCCAGACAGGGCAATGGTTTGGAGTAGGGTCAAGGCAGGGCCGGCAGATACCGCAGCGGGAAACGTGGCACAGGTAATTGTGCCCGGAGTGACATCAAACTCCATATGCCGATAGGCGCCTTCGACCACAAACATTTGGTCAAACAGCATCTGGGAGCAGATCATCGCCGCGATAGCACCTTTCCAAGCCACCATGGTGCAGTTGAGCGTCCCCGCTTGGGGATCGCTGCCCGCATTGGAAAAGGTCAGCGTATCGCCCTTTTTTGTGAGCGTTAACGCGTTACGATACAGCCCACGATCGCTGGGATTTTTAAGTTCAATCCAGCTTGACTCGCGCCAGGTCCCATCAGGAATCGTTCTCAGCCGCCGCAAAAATGCGTTTTCCGAGTCGTCCTGCAGCTTACGCATCACGGCTTTGACCGTCGGTGCGCCATAACGAGTCACTAACGTGAGCAAACGTTCTCGGGCCACATGACAGCCCGCAATCTCAGCGCGCAGATCAAGCGCAACCAACTGAGGCATACGCGAGCGGCGTATATATTCTTCTTCCAGGTCTTTGCGCAGCCTGCCTTGCTCGACAATCTTAATCGGCGGGATGCAGCCCGACTCCCAGAAAATATCCTCAGCCATGGGATTAAATCCACCCGGCGCAGTGCCGCCCAGATCCCATTGATGCAGGGTATTTCCAACCCAGCAAAACAATTCCCCTTCCCAAAATATCGGGGCGATGAGTGCCACATCAGACTGATGTGTTGCCCCCACCCAGGGGTCATTGGTCAGGAAAATATCGCCGTCCTGAATGCCCGGATTGTCCGAGCGGTTCTCCAGCGTCCATTTGACGGCTGATCCGGTTGCAGACGAGAGATATTGGAGAAACGGGCCGAAGAACACAAAGTCGCCCTTTTCATCAAGCAGGCTGGGATTGAAATCATGCCCATACGCACAGCTGGGAGATCCGGAAATGCGCATGATGGTATTGCCGTGCTCAACATTGATATTCCACATGGCATGCCGGAGCACCTCATACGTCACAGGATCGACTGTATCGGCGGCTCGAGAGTGGAGCTTGAGACTCGGATCAATATTCAGCTCTTTACTCGGGATATAGGGATAGGTTCGTCCGTCCCACTTGATCTCTTGTTGTGACATGCTCTTTCCTTATCTTCGAAATTCTCTCAATCTTCCAAATCTCCGCAGTCTTCCAATGACGTTCTTTCAAGGCTACTGCAGCTCAATCACAAAATTGCCGTACGCGTCCAACTGTCCGGTGCTATCAGGTCGTAGGACGATGGTCGTTTCCGGCATCTCAATGATGGCTGGGCCGTCAATCCGACTCCCCGCGGCCAGCGACATGCCGGTGTAGACGTGCGTCGGTGTAAAACGCTGCAGCTCTCGCCAGTAGACGTCGCGTTCTCCCACGACAGCCGCATCTGCACTCTGGGCTTGACTCTGCAAGCGTGGCCGAGGTATGCCACCGGCGGCAGCGAGGCGCAGTACGCCGATTTCCATACCTGCATCTTTAAACGCGGAGCCTTTGCCGTAGAGCGTCTCGTATTGGTCGCTAAACGTCTGCATCAAGATTTCGGCATCTTGTGCGGTGAACAGCCCGCCGGGCACAGGAACTTCGACACGATGAATCTGCAAACGAAACTTCATATCCGCATAGCGCAAAAAACGCATATGTTCCGGCCCAACACCATCTTCAGCGAGTTGACTCCGGCCTTGTTCTTCAAGCACGGCAAAAATTTCATTGATCCGCGCATGATCAAACGGGGCAATCAGGAGTTCTGCTTTC
>CAUZQN010000305.1:0-4676 GCA_963581605.1 uncultured Binatia bacterium (SeqCode) | reverse complement strand
GAGTCGTTAGATAATTCAGCAAACTTCAGGCCAAAAGGCCTCTATCTCTTCCAATCTCTTACTTATTGAAGTTTTACATAGATAATAAGGGTTTACCGCCATCTGGCATGGCAGTTGTTTCAGGAGAAAAGAGAGCAGCAAAAAAATGACACCTTACAGCTCTTTATATCCGGGCTTGCTTTCATACAGGCAAGGCATTAGGTTTGGTGGACTTTCATAACCTAAAGAGGACAATGTGAACGCCTCGGTCAAGCTTATTGAGCAAGTCATTCCGTCAACAGTTACCATCAGAGTAACTGTTCCTTCACAGCATCAATCCGCCCGACTGTTAGGAACCGAGCGCATGGGATCAGGTGCTGTTATTGATACAGACGGCTATATTTTGACCGTCAACTATATCGTTATTGGCGCATCGAGTGTGAGGGTCAGCATGGCAGACAACACACAACTCGACGCTGAAGTCGTTGCTCAGGATTTTGCCAGCGGCATTGCCGTACTGAAGATCTCGAAAACCGGCTTCCCCCCCCTCCCACTCCAGTCTTCCGCTGGACTTCGAACGGGGGATGAGGTCTTTCTTGTCGCAAGTTCAGGAGAAGAAAACGGCAGACGCATCGATGGCGGCGGACTGACCTCAGTTTCCCGTTTTGATGCATATTGGGAGTACAGCTTGGAGCGGGCTTTAACGAGTACGGCGATGAACCCTGGTCTGGGCGGCGGTTCGATGTTCGATATGTATGGCCGTATGGTCGGCGTTGTTTCACTGAGCCCAAATGAAATTGGTAAGTTCTCTCTCGCCATTCCGGTCGAATATTTCACGGATCATAAGGACGAACTCTTACGCTATGGTCGGCGGGTGACTCGTTCGTCGCGAGCCTGGATCGGCATGTACTCATATACGCTCAAAGAGCATATTGTGATTGCGGGTCTTTTACCGGACGGTCCTGGGGCAAAGGGCGGCCTGAAAGCCGGTGATGTCGTCCTCGCTCTGGACGAAAAAGAACTGACTGATCGTCGTGCATTTTATCAGCAACTCTGGAGTCGCCCTGCAGGAGAAACCGTATTATTTCGTGTCTTTCGGAACAATGCGGTCCAGAGTATCCCCGTTGTTTCGGTCAATGTTGAAGAATTTTTTGGATAGTCGTCTTTTCCTTTCATCATCCACAGACCGGGTTTCTTTGGTCTTTTTGACATTGGAGAACAGTCGTCCCATGTTCTGATCCGCAGTATCGCTTGTCCTCCTTATGATTCTGGTACAATAGGTCCGATAGGGTTGAAGGGAGGTGTTATGAAAGCGCATATGCAGCTCGGGGACTATCTGGTCGCGTATTTGCGCAAGATCGGCGCCAGCCATCTCTTTGGTATTCCCGGCGATTTGGTCATCCAGCCCTTTATGAAATTCGGTAAGCCTCATAATATGCAGGTCATTACCGCTTCGCATGAACCTGGCGCCGGGTTTGCCGTCGATGGATATGCCAGGGCAACGGGAAAAATCGGCGTCTTATGCGTGACGTATGGAGCAGGGGGACATAACGTCGTCAACACAGTTGCCGGTTCCTTTTCCGAACGCCTTCCGATCTTAGTCGTGAGCAGTGGCCCGGGCGAGGAAAAACGGAAACTGGGAGTCCTCATTCACCATCAAGCCAAAGAAATAGAATCCCAGTTTCACATTTTTCAAGAAATTACCTGTTCCGCCAAAATTATTGATGACCCGCGTACGGCAGCCACAGATATCGACGAAGTAGTACAGAATATCTGGCGCTATCAGCAGCCAGGCTACATCGAGATCCATCAAGACATGGTCGAGTGTGAGATCACCATCCCCGACCATATCAGCGAGTGGGATGGCGTCTTTTCTGAGGCAAGCTCTGATGCCCGAAAAGTAGAGGAAGCTGTCCGCGACACGGCCGAGCGTTTTCAGGCAGCCCGTAAGCCGGCGGTTATTGTCGGTATTGAAACCTTCCGGCATAAACTCACTACAGACGTGATCGCTCTGGTCGAAAAGATGGGGGTGCCTTGCATGACGACAGTCCTCGCAAAAGGCGCGTTCCCTATGGATCATCCCCAATATATGGGCGTTCATATTGGTGCCATTTCCCCCGCTCCTATTCACCAGCGTATTGAGGAAGCTGATCTCGTCATTCATCTCGGCGCCCTCCTGACCGATATGAATCTTGGCTCGCAGCCCCAATATATCCACCGAGACAAATCGATCTGGGCGGCAGAAAACAAAGTCCATATCAGTTTCCATACGTATACCGACGTTGTGCTCCATGATTACGTCACGGCGCTACTGCAGGCGCCACTGACAAAACATCGAGAAGAGATCACTTACTGTGACAATCTAGCTCCGCAACCCCCAGGAGAGGATCGACCTATCCATGTCTCCGATATGTTATGGGAGGTCAATAAATTCCTTGACGGACGCACAGGATATATGGTCGTGGCAGAAGCCGGTGATATGCTGTTTGCCGGCCTCGACATTAAAGTCGGTCAGCGCGGCACGTATCTCGCCCAAGGGTATTATGCGTCGATGGGTTTTGGTGTCCCTGGCGCGCTTGGCGCCCAGCTCGGAACGGGTCAGCGTCCGCTTGTGTTGTGTGGAGATGGAGCCTTCCAGATGACTGGTCCGGAAATTTCGCATGCGCCCCGGCACCACTTAAACCCCATTGTCCTTGTCATGAATAACGGCGGATGGGGTATTTTTCGGTCCGTCGCAGAACGTCAGGACTTGTTAACCACCCCGCCTTGGCCGTATGCCAAGCCTGCTGAGGCTTTGGGCGGAAAGGGTTTACAAGTTCATACCGTAAAAGAACTACGTCTCGCATTATTAGAAGCCGACCAGACCTCGTCTTTTGTCATTATTGAGACTATGGTTCCGCCGCGCGACTTATCTCCGGTAACAGAAAAGTATATTAAGGCCTCAGTTGGCAACGGCCAATGAAAAAATCGTATGGAAAGCAAGAGAGGAGAGCAGGGGTGAAGATTGCCATCTTGGGAGGAACTGGAGAACAAGGTCCTGGACTCGCCCTACGCTGGGCGCACGCGGGACAAGAGGTCATTATTGGCTCACGCCAACAGGAAAAAGGGGAACGGGTTGCTACCGAGCTCAACCAGGAGCTCGGGAAGGACCTGCTGCGCGGGACAGACAATGTGACTGCCGCAGCAGAAGCCGATGTCGTTTTTATTACAGTCCCGTACTCAGCCCACGCGAAAACGGTAGAGTCGGTCAAAGATCAGCTCAAAGGCAAGATTTTTGTGGACGTATCGGTCCCGCTTGATCCTGACAATGCACGCCGGGTTATCATGCCAGCAGCAGGCTCAGCCGCCGAAGAAGCTAAGCATATCCTGGGAGACGACGTCCAGGTTGTCTGTGCGCTGCAGAATATTTCTGCTCACCTTCTGCGCGATATAAAGGCAGAAATTGATTGCGATGTTCTGATTTGCGGAGACAAAGACGCCAGACCAACAGTCATTGAATTGGTCGAAAAGCTAGGCATCCATACTGTGGACGTCGGCCCCCTCGCAGCGGCGAGTTTGATTGAACCTCTCACCGCTCTCCTGATTCGCCTGAATATCAGGAACAAGGTTCACTCAGCCGGTATTCGGATTACTGGACTGCCCGAGGGCTAGGCCGACCAGATTCCGACACCGCACACACAAAAAGGCCCTGCGAGAAGCAGGGCCTTTTTTATTACCAAACCAATATACCAAGAAACGGGGTCTACATCATACCGCCCATACCACCCATACCACCACCCATACCACCCATACCACCTGGAGGCATGGGAGGCATACCGCCGCCTCCGCCCTTGTCTTCAGGCTTCTCGGCAACCGTAGCCTCCGTTGTCAGCAAGAGCCCGGCAACTGACGTCGCATTCTGAAGCGCTGTACGTACCACCTTAGTCGGATCAACAATGCCAGCCTTGATGAGGTCCTCGTACTGATCCGCTGCAGCATTATAGCCATTCGCACCTCTACTATGCTGGACCTTGTCCAGAACAATGGAGCCCTCTGCACCCGCGTTAGCGGCAATCCAACGCAGGGGTTCTTGAACAGCTCGTCTCATGATATTGACGCCGACTTGTTCTTCTTCGTTGGCTTCCACCTTATCAAGTTTACTCGACACACGAATAAGGGCGACACCGCCACCGGGAACAATACCTTCCTCAACCGCAGCGCGAGTTGCGTGGAGGGCATCCTCCACCCGAGCTTTTTTCTCTTTCATCTCGATCTCGGTCGCCGCACCGACTTGAATAATCGCAACACCGCCAATCATCTTGGCTAAGCGTTCTTGCAGTTTCTCACGATCATAGTCTGAGGTCGTTTCGTCAATCTGGGCGCGCGTTTGCTTGATACGGCCCTCAATATCAGCCTTCTTCCCAGCACCATCCACAAGAGTCGTGTTGTCCTTGTCTATAACGATGCGTTTGGCGCGTCCGAGGTCATTCAGAGTCAAACTTTCTAACTTGACCCCGAGCTCTTCAGCGATAACCCGGCCACCAGTGAGGATGGCGATATCTTCAAGCATCGCCTTGCGACGGTCACCAAAACCTGGAGCCTTCACAGCCACACACTGCAGGGTACCACGAATTTTGTTAACAACCAGCGTCGCGAGCGCTTCGCCGTCAATGTCTTCAGCAACAATCACCAGCGGCTTGCCGCTCTTGGCCACGGCT
>CAUZQN010000304.1:0-4682 GCA_963581605.1 uncultured Binatia bacterium (SeqCode) | reverse complement strand
CCCTTCCATTTGCAGCGTTATTCAATCTTCTAAAGAGTCGTCTGGTGACTGAAGATGACGAGAGGGCTAGAAATGTCCTCTCCCTCCTTCAGCGTGATCACTATGTAGCCAAGAAGATTGATGGAACGTTTTGTTTTCGTTTCCCGCTTATTCAACGATCGTGGAGACTGCAAAGGGGGCTTGCATAATGAGTGGTGCACTTCTCTCCTCTTTCACTCCGAGTTTAATGAGAGCTGAGGACCTGGAGGCCCTCTTTGTCCAGCGTGAAGAGTTAGCCCAGCGCCTTGTTGACCTTATTCGTGAAAGCACGCTTACCGAGGCAAAGCATCACCATTTGTTGATTGGCCCGCGTGGGATCGGAAAGACACATATTGTTGCGTTGACCTACTATAGGGTGCAGGCAATGGAAGACCTTCGGGGCAAGCTCCTTGTCGCCTGGATGCGTGAAGAAGATTGGGGCGTGACCTCTTTTCTTGATCTCCTCCTTCGCATCTTCCGAGCGCTTATAGAGGAATATAAAGACGCTGAATTCGAGCAGAAAGTTCAAGAACTTTATCGTCTATCTCCCAAAGAGGCCGAGCACGAAGGGGCAGAACTCCTGAAGGAATACGTTGGGGATCGAACGCTTCTCATCCTAGGTGAGAACTGGGATGATCTTTTTAACGGCTTAGGAGACGAAGGACAGAAGCGCCTGCGGTCCTATTTACAGGAGAATCCATTTTGTTCGATTCTCGCAACGGCGCAAAGTTTGTTTAATGGCGTCAAACTTCAGACTTCACCGTTTTATGGCTTCTTCCACTTGTCCCACTTAGCAGGACTCAGCCACGACGAAGCGACTCATCTCCTTGCCAATATTGCACAGGTTTCAGGTGATGCTGACCTAGCCGCACTAATAATTACACCAATGGGGCGTGCGCGCGTACGCGCTGTTCACCATTTAGCAAGGGGGAACCACCGCGTTTATGTGATTTTTTCACAATTCCTCACTCGCGAATCGTTGGATGAACTTGTCCGACCTTTTATGCGGACACTTGATGAACTGACGCCCTATTACCAGGCGCGTATGCAATGGCTGTCGCCTCAACAACGGAAAATCGTCGAATTCCTCTGTGACCGCCGCAGTGCGGTTACTGTCAAAGAGATTGCACAGCACTGTTTTATGACGCATCAGACCACATCGGGTCAGCTCAAGATCCTCCGAGATATGGGGTATATCGAATCTCAGAGATATGGGCGCGAGTCATGTTATGAAGTGCATGAACCTCTCATGCGTTTATGTATTGAGGTGAAGAAGAGCAGGGGCGAGCCCATTCGCTTGTTCGTAGACTTTTTACGGTCATGGTACTCACCGGCGGAGTTGTCCAAAAGATTGGAGTTCCTTCGCTCCACGTCTCTTGAATGGGAATATGTGACCTATGCATTGCAAGTTGCAGGGGAAGATAGTGATGATCCGCAGATCGCTGCGTGTATGAAAGATTACCGTACCCATTTTGAGAAGGAGGATTTCGGTGGGGCCCTCAAGGTGGTCGAAGAACTAATTGCAATTCGTGGAAATACTGAGGATGTACTTGAGAAAGGACTCTGCCTTGGCCTGCTTGAACGTCATAACGAAGCGTTAATGACATTTGATGGAGCAATTGAAATGGCTCCTCAGAGTGCCCGGGCCTGGAGCAACAGAGGCGCATCGCTAGCTAAATTAGGCCGTCCCCATGAAGCCTTAACTTGCTGTGACAAAGCGATCGAGTTTGGGCCTGGATTATCCCAGACTTGGGGGGGCCGAGGAGCTGTGCTGGCGGTGTTGGGCCGTAGCGAAGAAGCTTTGGCAGACATCACGAGAGCGATCGAGATTGATTCAAACGATGTGAATAATTGGGAGATTAAAGGGAAGATTTTGTTTAACCTGGGGCGTCTAGAGGAGGCTCTTACAGCCTTTGAAAGGCTCTCGGAGCTAGACCTCAAAGGGTCGTCGGCTTGGCTCGGTCGAGCCTTCAGCCTCCTTGCTCTTGGACGAGCGTTTGATGCCTTACCGTCTATTGAGAGGGCGCTCGAAATTGATCCAACTCTTGTAGAAGCTTGGAGGAAAAAAGGAGAAATCCTTTTTTCAATCGGACGCTTTGACGAGGCGTTGAGCTGTATTGACAAGGAGATAGAGCTAGCACCGGAAATGGCGCAGGCATGGGAGAATCGAGGAACGGCACTGATGAATCTGGGGAATCAGGAACAGGCTCTTATAGCTATAGAGAAGTCAATTCAACTAGCTGGGAACGAGTCGACAAGTTGGAACAAGAAGGGGGCTATTCTCGCTATAATGGGAAGGAAAGAAGAAGCGCTTACTGCCTTTGATAAAGCGATTCGGTTAGCTCCGAATGATCCGAACCCATGGAATAACAAAGGCAACGTATTCGCTCGTTTGGAACGGTGGGAGGATGCTTTAAACTCGTTTGAGAAATGTATTGAGGTCGATTCGACTCAGTCTTCATTGTCATATTTTAGTAAAGTTGAAGCACTCCTCTCATTAGGGCGCTGGGAAGAAGGTTATTCTGCTCTGGACGAAGCCTTGGGATACTTTGCAAACAGCAATCGCGAGAATACTGACTATGCTGGATTCGTTACCCGAAATGCCGCCACCCTTGCTTCCGACTTCAAGATGAAAAAGGAGCATATCAAGGATCTTATTAGGCTTTACGACAAACACCAGCTTGTTCTTGCCTTAGGCCAGGGTCTTGTCCTAAGTATCAAAGAACTAGTTGCCCCAAATGTCCGTAACGAAGATGCCAAAAAGTGGAGAGATGCTTGGTCAGAATTGGCCAGTAACAGAAAAGAATTTGAGACCCCTATCCGACTCGTGGATATGGCTGTCCGTTACAAAGAAATAAAAGACGAGCGAGTTTTACTCGAACTTCCAATTGAAGAACGTGACTTACTCAAGCCGTTATTAGCAAAGGGCGAGGAAACGCCTCAGGCTGAAATCTCTGTCTCAAAAAAGCCGAAGAAACGGCAAACCCCATCGCGAAGTCGACGCGGAAAACGGGCTATGTCACCAGCGAAACAAACTGGCTGAGGGTGACACGGTGTGTGTTTGTTCGAATATTTCTTCTTGCCGTGTCTTGCTTCGCCTTTTGTTCGCTGGCATAAGGTTAACAGGAGGTGTTTATGACACTGACTCGCAGACAAAAAGAGATTTGGGACTATCTGGCTGCATATTCAGCTGAACATGGCTATGCGCCGACGCTAGAAGAAATCGGTGCGCACTTCGGTTTGTCTTCGCTGGCAACGGTGCATAAGCATCTGAGCAATTTGGAGCACAAGGGGCTGATCACACGCAAGTGGAATCTCAGCCGGGCGATCGAGTTGACTCCGCCGGACAACACAGCAGAGGCAGTAGACCTGCCTCTGCTTGGAAGAGTGGCGGCGGGTGCACCGATTGAGGCCATCGAAACGGACGATACCCTGGCTGTCCCCGTGGACTTTGTGCGACGACCACAGGATGCCTTTACGTTGCGTGTGAAAGGTGAGTCCATGATCGGCGAAGGCATCCTCGACGGCGACTATATTGTTGTCGAACCCAGACCTACGGCGGACAATGGAGAGACTGTTGTGGCACTTTTAAATGGGAATGCTACGGTCAAGAAATTCTATCGGGACGCAGACGGAACCATCCGCCTCCAGCCGTCCAATCCGAATATGGAGCCGATTCGCGTGTCTGAAGCCGAGGTTGAGATCCGAGGCATCGTTGTGGCTGTCTTACGCAAGTACGGGCAATAGTTCCCATCGTTCTAAAAAAGATGTCCTTCTCCTTGTACGTCCACATTCCGTACTGTCTCAGCATCTGTCCGTACTGCGACTTCAATGCGTATGCGGCCCCGACGTGGCCCGAGCAGCGCTATATTGATGCCCTGTCTGAAGAGTTCCTGTATTATGTCAGCTCTCCCGCCTGGCAGGGACATACGCTTGAAACCATCTATTTTGGCGGTGGAACGCCGTCGCTCTTTCTACCCGCATCGCTTGAACGTTTTTTAGCCCTGGTTGCGGACCGGTGTCCGCTCGCGTCGGATCTGAATATATCGCTCGAAGCTGATCCCGCCTCTGTCACACTAGAGAAATTGCAAGGCTATCGGTCTATCGGGATAGACCGGCTCAGTCTCGGCATACAATCGTTTGAACTAACTATACTCAAGACCTTAGGCCGGCTGCACAGTGGCGAGGACGCGCTCCGGGCAATAGAGCTTGCCCGGGCGGCTGATTTCTCGAACCTCAATATCGATGTCATCTTTGGTGTACCCGGCCAGACGCCGGCCATGCTTGAGCGCGACCTCGCCCGGATTTTTTCCTGCGGCCCGGAGCATATCTCGGCGTACGGTCTCACCTACGAGGAGAACACGCCTTTCTTTGCCATGCGGAAAAAGGGCGTACTGCAGCCGTTGGACGAAGAAATCGAGCTTGCGATGTACCAGCTGATCCAGTCGGCGTGTGCCGGCCACGGGTATCAGCACTATGAGATCTCAAATTTCGCTCGGCCTGGGCATACCTCGCGCCACAATACCCGCTACTGGCAAGGTGAGAGTTATCTCGGTCTGGGAGCAGGAGCGCATTCTTTTAGCTGTACACCCAATTGGGGAAGACGCTGGAGCAATATTCGGAATCCCAAGAACTATATGGATGCGGCTCTGACTGAGGGGCGG
>CAUZQN010000303.1:0-4686 GCA_963581605.1 uncultured Binatia bacterium (SeqCode) | reverse complement strand
GCTGGTGAAACATAAAACCCCTCCTGTGGAATAGATTCTTCAGTCCTTACCATTAACTAGCGTATGTCGAAAAGAGTTGCATAACAGAATTTCTGCGCTAGGCTCTCAAAGCACGCTCTCGGGATTTACGGGATTTGCGGGATGCGAAGGATGTGCAGGCGTTACTGGATGAGTTGGCATAGACGAGATCACAGCGGAGTCCAAGACGCCCGCGTCTTGGACTCCGGGAGGAGGTCATTCATGAAACGCGTACTCGCCCTGGCCCTATTCGTATTGGTGGTGAGCCCCCACCCGCTGCATGCCGAGTAGGCAGCGGCACGAGCTCCCCTCGCCTTCACGCATGTCACAGTGATAGACGCGACCGGGGCTCCGGCCCAGCCCGATATGACCGTCGTGATCGGCGCGCGGGGGACGGATCGCATTAGCGCCCTCGGAAAAACCGACACGGTCACTATCCCGCCCGACGCCCAGGTGATAGCCGCCAACGGTAAATTTCTCATTCCCGGCCTGTGAGACATGCATACGCATATTGCCTATATCCACACCTATCCGAGAAGCCAGGACATCTTTTTGCCTCTGTTCATCGCCTATGGGGTGACGGGTATTCGTGACATGGGCGGCGACCTGGCGGCCCTGATCCAGTTGCGCGAAGAGATCGCCGGCGGCCAGAGGGTAGGGCCTCGTATTTTTGCCTCTGGTCCGATGCTGGATGGTCCCAATCCTCCCTTTCCTCAGTCAATAGGTGTGAGCAATGCGGCCGGAGGGCGCCAGACCGTGCTTAGTCTCAAGCAGCAGGGGGCGGACTTTATAAAAGTCCAGTCGCTCATTCCGCGCGACGCCTATTTCGCCGTTATGGCGGAGGCCACACGGCCCGGCTTGCCGGTTGCCGGCCATCTGCCGGATCAGATCACCGCCATAGAGGCTGCCGATGTCGGACAACGCAGCATGGAGCACTTCATTGGCTGGCTCAAAAGCAGCTCGACCGAGGAACAGGACCTGATACAGACTGTGTCGGTCTTTGACTTTCTCCAGAAAAAGGAGCCCGTTCAACGCCGTATGTCTTCCCTGGCTCGTCCCTGCATGAAGAGTTAGCGCTTTTCGTCGAGGCAGGACTCACGCCTATGGAAGCTTTACAGACGGCAACGCGCAATCCGGCTCAGTACTTTGACCAGCACGACACACTCGGCACGATCGAAGTAGGCAAGATCGCCGATCTCGTCCTGCTGGAAGCAAACCCCTTGGAGGCCATAACTAACACCCAGAAAATTGCCGCGGTGGTCGTTGCAGGCAAGCTGTTCTCGCAGGAGGCCCTCCAGGCCCTCCAGGCGCTCCGGGCCGCTGCCGCTGGCGCTGCACAGCAGAAATAGCCCTTTGCGAGCTAGAGTTTGTGCTGGGACAGAGTGAGTGCGAACTCCGCTTGGTTTACCGAAGGCTTTGACACGGCGGATTTGAAAGACGCCAAGGCGTTGCTGGGCCAATTGGCGTAACACGCGGCGCGCCACGCTTGTGCACGCGTACGTGTAGCCTTCGCTCCGTTTAGTCCGTGCGGGTGAGCACGAGCACCGGTATCTGCCGGGTGGTCTTTTTCTGATAGTCGGCAAATATCGGCATCTGTTCGGCTTGCTGGTCGAACAGCCGCTGACGTTCCTCGCCCGAGGTCTCCGCCGCCCGGACCTGGAAGCTTTCGCTGCCCAGTTCGACCGTAGCCACCGGGTTGGCGACTAAGTTGAAGTACCAGGGTGGACTGGTGGGCGCTCCGGCGAACGAGGCGATCACGACAATGCGATCGCCGTCCTTGGTGTACACCAAGGGCCGCGTGAGCGTCCTGCCCGTCTTGGCCCCGGTCGCTGTCAGGAGCAGCACCGGCATATTGGCCATCTGCCCGCCAACCTTGCCCTGGTTCGCCCGGAATTCACGAATGACCTTTTCGTTGAATTCACTCATTTCCGACATATGTCCTCCTGCCGGCGATCTTAGGCCGGACCGCTACGTAGAATTTTCTGTTGCTCCAACTCCTGTACCTGGCCTGTCGTAAGTATTGTCAAATTATCGAGGCCCTTGTCAAGCAGTGACTGCATATGCCGGGTGGTGCTATCACCTCCACCATAGCCAGCCAAGGCTGAGTTGTCCTCTGCTCCATTTCCTGCTCTTATCGCCGGAGTCGAGAAAGGGGAGTCCAGGCAGGTGAAGTTCTCCGAGATTATTGATCAAGCCGGCGAGTTACTCCGGCGGAAGGGGCGGCTGACCTACCGCTCGCTTAAGCTCGAATTTGACTTGGATGATGAGCGGCTCGATGTGCTCAAAGAAGAACTGCTCTTCGCCTATCCAGAGATTTCCGAGGCAGACGGCCGAGGTCTGGTGTGGACGGGGGAGCAGGAGTCGCAGGGGTCGCGGGAGTCAATTGATGGTCCGACCCGCAGTCCGACTCTAGACCAGCAGCCACGGATTCCTTCGGCTAGGTCGCAGGCGCTAAAAGGCGAGCGGCGCCAACTGACGGTCATGTTTTGTGACCTGGTCGGCTCCACCGCCTTATCCGAACAACTCGACCCCGAGGACCTGCAAACGATCGTGCGCACGTATCAAGACGTGTGCCGGCAAGTCATCGAGCACTACGACGGTCACATCGCGCAATATCTTGGCGACGGCATATTGGTCTACTTCGGTTACCCGGCGGCGCATGAAGACGATGCTATCCGGGGGGTGAGAGCGGGGCTGGAGATTATTTCAGCATTGCGGGGCCTTTCTTCTCCCCTCCAATCTCCAGATTCCCCTCACCCGCGTCCACTACGTGGACGACGCCCTCGCCCCAAAGGGGCGAGGGAATTAAAAGTCCGTATCGGCGTCCATACCGGCCCGGTCGTCATCGGCTCAGTGGGCAGTGGTGAGCATACCGAACAGCTCGCCTTGGGTGAGACCCCGAATATTGCGGCGCGCGTGCAGGGGCAAGCCGCACCGAATATGGTGGTCATTAGCACCGATACCTATCACTTGGTGCAAGGCTTCTTTGTGTGTGACGACTTGGGGCCGCAGGGGCTGAAAGGACTCTCATCTCCCCTCAGGCTCTATCAGGTCACGGGGGAAGGGGAGGCGCAGAATAGATTTGACGTGTCCGTGCAGCAGGGCCTGACGCCGCTCGTTGGTCGAGAAGAGGAAGTCGAGCTGCTGTTGCGCCGCTGGGAGCGGGCCAAGAATGGCGATGGCCAGGTAGTGTTGCTGAGTGGTGAGGCTGGCATTGGGAAGTCACGTCTTGTGCAAGTGCTACGCGATCACAGTCACAACGAGTCGCACCTGAGTATCCTGTGTCGCTGCTCGCCTTTTTATCAGAACAGCGCCTTGTATCCGATCATCGACCGGATGCAGCAGGTCTTGGAATTCACGAAGGACGACACCCCCGAAGCCAAGCTTACCAAACTCAGGCAGTCGTTAGAACCTGTGGACATGACTGACGAGGAGAGCATAGCTCTGTTCGCTGCGCTCCTATCGATCCCGTTACCCGACACCCATCCGCCGTTGCAATACAGCCCGCAAAAACAGAAAGAGAAGACTCTACTGGCGTTGGTGACATGGTTACACAAGGCCGCGGAGCAACAACCGGTACGCCTAGAGATCGAAGACCTGCATTGGGCTGACCCGTCAACGTTGGAACTGTTGGGCCTGCTCATCGACCAAGCGCCCAGGTCACGGATGCTCCTATTGCTGACGTTCCGCCCCGAGTTCACGTCGCCGTGGCCGGCGCAAGCGCATACCTTGCAGATGTACCTTAATCGTCTACCGCAGCAAGAGATCGCCGCCATGGTCGAACGGGTGGCCGGTAAAGCCTTACCCGAAGAAGTGGTGCAGCAACTGCTGGTCAAGTCGGACGGGGTGCCGCTGTACATTGAGGAGATGACCAAGAATCTGCTGGAATCGGGCCTACTGGCTGAGATGGGCGGGCACTACGAGTTAACCGGTCCGCTGCCGGAAATGGCTATCCCGTCGTCCCTCCAAGACTCGTTTGCCGCCCGGCTTGACCGACTCGCCTCGGCCCGCGAACTGGCTCAAATTGGCGCGGTGTTAGGCCGCGAGTTTTCGTATGACCTCATCCACGCCGTGTCCCGCATGGACGGCCTGAAGTTACAGGATGGCTTGGGCCAACTGAGCGTAGCGGAAATCCTGTTTCAACGCGGCGTGCCGCCCGACGCCAGCTACACGTTCAAGCATGCACTGCTGCAAGATGCTGAATATGCATCGCTCCTCAAGAGCCAACGCCAACAGTTCCATGCCCAGACGGCAACAGTGTTAGAGCAACAGTTTCCCGAGACGCAGGAAGCCGATCCCGAGTTACTGGCCCATCACTATATGGAAGCGAACCTAGCAGAATCGGCCATTCCGTATTGGCAGCGAGCGGGCCAGCGGGCCGTAGAGCGGTCTGCGAATGTCGAAGCGATTGGGCACTTCACCATGGCGCTTGAGTTGCTCCAGACCCTGCCGGACAGTCCGGCGCGCAGCCAGCACGAACTTGCGCTGCAGGTGGCCTTGGGCGTGCCACTCACGGCCACCAAGAGCTTTGCGGCCCCGGAAGTGGGGAAAGTGTGGATGCGGGCACGGGAGCTATGTGAGCAGATGGGGGACACCCCTGATCTCTTCCCCACGCTGTGGGGACTGTGGGCGTTTTATATTACGCGGGCGGAACACAAGACAGCGCGC
>CAUZQN010000302.1:0-4700 GCA_963581605.1 uncultured Binatia bacterium (SeqCode) | reverse complement strand
ATCGGCGCGCTCATGGCGAAGGTTGACTATGAGCGCGACCCTGCCTTGGAACACAACTATCCCCAGGAGTGGCCGGCTTGGGCGAAGGTCAAGCTCCAGGATGGACGTGAGGTTTGTGCTCAGGTCCGTTTTCCCAAAGGTGATCCGGAGAATCCACTGTCGTGGGATGAGCTGACTGATAAATATAGAGATTTGGTGAAATCGGTTTGGGATGCGCCTCAAGCCGAACGCGTCTTTCATGCGGCCAAACAACTTGAGAGCGAAAGAGACATGCACAACTTTACACAATCGCTCTAGGGGGAGGCAATCATGGACTATGGTTATGTTTTTTTTAGCGGGGTGCGTGTTTATAAGGATGTCAGGCTGGCTGAAAAGCGCGGCTATACGCACGCCTGGCTGTACGACTCTCAGATGCTGTGTAGCGATGTGTATGCCTCGCTCGCCCTGTGTGCGGTCAATACCAAGAAGATAAAGCTCGGGCCTGGGGTCACCAATCCGGCCTCGCGCATCGCGCCTGTTACGGCCTGCTCAATTGCTTCGATTAACGAACTCGCTCCCGGCCGGACCATTCTCGGCATTGGGACCGGGAATACAGCCCGACGGACCCTTGGTATGCCTGCCGCTCGGTTAGCGCACATGCGCGAGCATATAGAAACCTGCCGAGACCTCCTGGCCGGCAAGATAACGCCGTATCAAGAAGGCGACCGCCGGCGCATGATTACATTTCTTAACCCCACAGGCGGCTGGATTAATATTAAGAAAAAAGTGCCCATTTATGTTGCGGCGAGCGGTCCAAAGACGCTGGAGCTGGCGGGTGAAATTGCCGACGGTATTATTCTGTTTGGCGCTGTCAGTCCCAGCCTGATCGAATTCGCTATGAATCACATTCGAACCGGAGCCGAGCGGGCAGGCCGCAACCCCAAGCGGATTTACACTCTGTGTATGACGGCTTTTCATCTCACCAAAAAAGGTGAAAAGTTGGAAACGTCCAGGGTGCGCAAGGCCGTCGGCCCGTTTGTCTCCTCGTCGAGTAATATTTTTGCCTTCTCATGTCCCGACCCGCAGGACCTTCCCGCCGATTTGCGTGATGACCTCATGGCCTTTAAAAACGCCTATCGCGCGCCCGCAGGTTCGATCGAAACCCGCCATCTCAAACTGTATGCGAATTATCTGCAAGGCTTTAAGAAAGAGCACGAACCGCTCGTGACTGAGAAGATGATTCGAGCCACGACATTGACGGGAACAAAAGAGGAAGTATTAGAGTCCGTCCAGGCTATGAAGAAGGCCGGCATCAATCAAGTCGCGGTCCAGCCGGTGGGGGAGGCACGCGAAACGATTGAGGCGTTTGCCAAGGCTGTGATCCGCAAGATGAAATGATGAAATAGTGTCAGCCGTGGGGGAAGGGGCATCAGTTCGAAGCAGGTCGACGTGTCTGCTGAACCATGACTGCGGTGCCGGTAATGGCGCGTTCGCCTTGCTCGTTTTCGACGATTAAGTCGCAGTACACGGTCGGCACGCCGTCTTCTTCGTTTTTCTCCGTGATCATACCCCACAGAGAGATTGTTTCCCCATGCCGGATGGGAGTCCGGAAGGTTGTGTTCAGCGTACGCAGACGCCAGCCCACAAAAAAGTCTTTCAGCATCTGACACACATAGGTGGTATTCAGTGGGCCGGGGACAATGGGCTGTGTTAAGCCGGCCTGTTCGGCAGCTTTCTTATGGAAGAAGAACTTGAGCCCTTGAATGTGAGCGACCTCCGCATATTGCAACACCATTGCCGTGGTCGGCGTCTTGGTGACTGGACCAATCTCGTCGCCGATTTCAAAGTCATTAAAAGATTTGGTGTCTTGGCTCATAGTCTCTATCGAAACGCGGGCATGACCTCATTCGCAAAGACTTTTAAGGTCGCGAGAAAATCATCCTGAGGCATGTCGCTGAACATCATGGTAAACAGGCTCACGCCTTTTTTATTCTTCTCCCTCAGGCTATCGATGACGCCAGCAGGATCGCCACATACGCCACATTTTTCTAAATCCGCTAATCGTCCCAGCGTTTTTTTTGCGGTTGGATATTTACTCTCAAAATCCTGCTTGTCTTTACCGAGAACAACGAGCGTCTGTTCTGAGATTTCGATCTCTTCCGGATTACGTCCGACTGTTTTGCAATGGTCGGTAATCACTCCCCATTTTTGTTCGATCCGATGCGCGGCCGCCGCCGGACAGTTCCAGCGGTCGGCATGTTCGGCAACGATCTTGAGACCCTTTTTTTCGGCCATAGCGCCTATGGTGATGGGCGGGTAGGGCTTCTGGACTGGTTTGGGGTTACAGTGGGCAGCCTCGATCGTGTAGTGCTTACCGCTGTAAGACGCGGCATCTTCGGTAAACATTTTCTTCAGGATTTCGACACTTTCCTTTAACTGATCCGCTCGGGTCCCACCAGACGGAAAAGGATAGCCGTACGCCTCGTATTCCTCATTCATCCAGCCCGCACCCAGACCGATTTCCAGTCTGCCTTCACTGATGTTATCCAGGCTCGCCGCCATTTTGGCCAGAAAGGCGGGATTACGGTAAGAATTGCACAACACCAAGCCGCCGATTCGGATCTTGCTGGTGACCATGGCCATAGCCGACATCACCGTCCAGCCCTCTAAGAAGTCGACCTGTTGCATTCCGCGTGCCCACATATGGTCGGTGAACCAAATGGAGTGAAAACCGTACTCTTCGCAGGCGAGTGCTCGCTCCTTGAGTAAAGAAAAGGGTAAACCGACTTGAGGCTGAAACAGACCAAATTGAATTGGGCGGGTCATAGTATTCTCCTCTCATGACGTCAGAGGGTTGGGCCGACTCGGTATTTGATCCCCTCTCAAGATGGGACAAGTGAGACGAGCCTTACCTCTTTCCAAGAGGCTTATTATCGTCCCGCTTGCTGTCCGTCTATGACCACAGCAAGCGAGGTGTTTCTGCTTGACAATCTTCAGGACCACAGCCAAGATGCCAAGGTTCTCAGAGTGTTGAAAATATTACTCAATATTGAAGTGAGGCAGGTATGGATTTCGAATTATCTGAAGAGCAGGTGATGATACGTGACCTGTGTCGCGACTTTGCCAAGAAAGAGATTGCGCCGTATGCGGACGAGTGGTTTGATGCCGAATGCTTCCCCACCGAAGTATTTAAAAAGCTGGCAGATTTGCAGCTTATGGGCCTGCTGATCCCAGAGGAATACGGCGGCACAAACGCTGGGACCATGGCCATGGTGATGGCCATTGAAGAACTGGGCAAGGTTGATCAGTCGATTGCCACAACGCTACAGGCTCATTTGACCATAGGCTCGCTACCCTATTTACACTTTGGGACGGAAGAACAAAAGAAAAAATGGCTGACGCCTCTGGCTAAAGGTGAACACCTAGGCGCGTTTGGTTTGACCGAACCGCAGGCAGGTTCTGACGCCGCCAATATCATGACCACGTCTCGTCTGGAGGGCGATCAGTGGGTGGTGAATGGCACCAAGAGTTTTATCTCAAACGCGGGAACGCCGCTGAGTTATGGACTGGTGGCGCTGACATCGAACGGCAGTGATGAAAATGGGAAGAAGCGCTATAGCGCGATAATTATTCCCAAGGGTACGCCCGGCTATACCATCGGTAAGCCATACAAAAAGATTGGTTGGCATACGGTCGATACCCGCGAGCAGGTATTTGATAATGTCCGGGTGCCACGCGAAAATCTATTAGGTGAACAAGGCTCCGGATTCCGAGCGTTTTTGAAGACGCTGGAATGTGGTCGCATTTCGGTTGCTACGCTGGGATTGTCGCTGGCTGAAAGCTGCCTCGATATGTCCCTCAAATATGCCTTAGAACGTAAAACCTTTGGGAAACCGCTCGCCTCGCATCAAGCCATACAGTTTAAGCTGGCGGACATGGCCACCCAGACGGAGATGGCCCGGCTCATGACCTACCGCGCTGCAACCTTGCGCGACCAAGGTAAACCGTTTGCTCAAGAGGCGGCCATGGCGAAGCTGGCTTCGTCAGAGATCGCTGTCAAAATCGCAGAAGAAGCCGTTCAGATTCATGGTGGCTATGGGTATATGCGTGAATCGCCCGTCTCTCGCTTTTACCTGGACTCCAAGATTCTCACCATTGGTGAAGGCACCAGCGAAGTCCAGCGCATGGTCATTGCGCGGCAATTGGGCTGTTGAGAACTGGGGTTGGAGAAAGGAATACTATGACTCTGCCATATTTTGATTTAAGCGGAAAAACAGCCATTATTACCGGTGGCACTAAGGGCCTGGGAGAACAGATGGCGTATGCGCTGGCAGAGGCCGGGGCCGATGTGGCGTTGGTGAGCCGGACGAAAGCTGATTTGGATAAGGTTGCGGCTGAAATCAAGGCTGCAACCGGACGCAATATTATTGGCGTAGTCGCCGATGTGACGCAAGACGCCGACATTCAGGCTATGGTGCAACAGGTCATGGCTGAGTTCGGTCAGATTGATGTGCTGATCAATAATGCTGGAATTGGCGGCACGACGCCCGTTCATAATCTTGAGGAGGCTGAGTGGGACCGGTTCATGAACCTGAACTTGAAAGCCCCGGTGCTCTGCTCCAAGCACGTTGGAGCCGAGATGGCCAAACGGAAGCAGGGCAATATTATTAATGTCTCATCGTTGTTCGCTAAGATTGTTGCCCGCTATATGGCAGCCTATG
>CAUZQN010000301.1:0-4715 GCA_963581605.1 uncultured Binatia bacterium (SeqCode) | reverse complement strand
GAAGGTCCAAGCTGTGGACTATGACAGGGACGGGAATCTGAAGCTTGTGACCTTTGATGAGCTTGGTCGCGAACTCGTCCTCAGTGCCTTTACCTTTCCTTTGTCGTTACAAGGGCGTGTCGTCTTCTTTCCTGGTACGCCCGCTTTGACGTGGTCATATACGGAGAATGAATAGGTGCTTCGCCATCTGACAGTGCACGAATTGTTATTCGCACTCCGCAAGGAGTACAGACTTTGGCTAGCTTTTCAACGTTTGGGACTGGGGCAGTATTATTTGAAAAAGGCAATTTTGTAGGCGGAGAAGATGGAGAAGCCCCGTGTGTAGACTTTGAGAGCCCAAAGCCACATCTCGGCATTGAGGTTGGCTGGTGCTTTCTGGGCGCTTCGGGTGCATTCCCTGAATGTCAATTCCAGGACGCGCGTTGGCTCAGCGGGGAAGACGTGCTCATCAGTTCAGAGCCGGAATTCCTGACCTTCTTGCATAGCCTTCTCGTGCCTAACCAAGTCTGGGCTGTGGTTGATGGCGATGGCAATGTGGCGGTCGGGTTACGGGCACTTGGCGCCAGTTGCCAATCGAGTCCGTCGGCCTCGCCGCAATTCTTTTCGGTAGGTGAGGCCATGAACCTTATTGTGAATGCCGGGGACCTGACGGTGGAGGCTTTGCCCGGAAATCCCTCGGGCGGTGGCGTCGCTTTCCCACTCGGCGTCGATCTTGGGCAATAAGAACAGATCTTCAGTCCCGGGGCGAAAAAGGGAACGGGGTCGAAAAAGAGGACGTTGCAACATGAGTATCTCTATTCTGAATTGTTAGCTCCACACGGCGAGTCCCGTAGGGCGAGTCATCTCGACTCACTCTATTTACTGAGGTTTTTTGACGAGCCTTTCGTCACATCCAATTCCTCCTGACCGGCTCCAGTACACGCAAACTCCGACGTAGTGGAGTAAATCTGCTCAGCGGTCGGCCCGGACAAGGTTCTTCCATCCCTTGACTATACAGGAGTTGGGATCTCATTTTGCATTGCCGCGTGCGATAGCGCGTGGAACCCTACCGCGCATCTATTTTCCCGATGACTCACAGGCTGATTTAGCGGCGCATGCGGGATCGTATCTCCAGCAAAAGGTTCCTGCATCTCCCTAAAAATGGAGGCTGACTATTCTTGTCAATCAAGACGCGCCTTGTACCTAATAATGTGCGAGCCCGATCGGAAGACAGTATAATAAAGATCATGTTGGTCGTGAGAAAACTATTCTGACGGGTCGGCGAGCGAGGATACAAGAAATCATCTTCGAGTCGGACACCCCAGCCGGCAAACTCTTTGACGAAGCATTGATCGTCGCCATCATCCTCAGCGTCATTATTGTCATGCTGGATAGTGTGCAGTCTATGAATGCTGCCTATGGCAATGTGCTGTACGTCGCCGAATGGCTTTTCACCCTTGTCTTCACCGTCGAATATATCCTCCGGCTGGTCTGTGTTGGCCGTCCCGCTCGTTATGCAGTGAGCTTTTTTGGCTTGATCGATTTGTTTTCTATCGTGCCCACCTATATCAGCCTCCTGCTTCCTGGTGCGCAGTATTTCCTCGTGCTCCGTCTGTTGCGCGTACTGCGTATTTTCCGCGTGCTCCAACTCGTCCACTACCTCGGAGAGGCTGGCATCTTGCTCAGCGCACTGCGTGCTAGTCGAGCAAAAATAGTCGTCTTTCTCTTTGCCGTCCTGACCCTTGTCGTTATTCTTGGTTCTCTGATGTATCTGGTTGAGGGAGAAGAAAACGGTTACACCAGTATTCCACGCAGCGTGTACTGGGCTATCGCAACCCTCACGACCGTCGGCTATGGCGACATTACTCCCAGAACAAGTCTCGGCCAGGCTCTTGCGTCAGTCATTATGATTATTGGCTATGGCATTATCGCCATTCCAACCGGCATTGTCACCGCTGAGCTCACGCGCGCAGAACACCGCCCAATCTCTGGCCAAGCATGCCCTCAGTGTTCAGAAGAGGGACATGATACGGATGCAGTGTTCTGCAAACATTGTGGAGCGCAACTCTAAATTGGAGAGAAGAAGAGCAGCTCATGAGAAATCAAAACCGATACGTATAACGCACCTTGAACTGCGCTTCGCGACCAATGGAGCGAAAGCCGCCTTCCTCTTCGTCCAGCCAGCGCTGGTTAAAGACCAAAAAGAGATCATTGCCTGGCTCGATGATCCAGCGTATGCGCGTATTCAGACCGAGCACGTCAGACACGGTGTCGTATTGGACCAGGGTAAACCATGACAGATTGGGATTCAGCGCTAAATCCAGGCGAACTCGGAAGAGGCGAACGACAAAATTCCCCTCAGGTAGCCGGACATCGTTTTGCCGGTATTCCGTACTCAAGAAGAGTCGTGGCCCAGGTTGAAAATTCAGCTGGGCCTCCCAGCTGTCGCGCTCGCCACTATAAAAGTCACCCCAGACATAGGTCAGACGTGCAGACACCTTGCGTTTATCCGCGGTTTCCGCTCGGACAAGATAGCGGCGAAAGGTGTACCCATCAGGCCCAAGCGTCACGCCGTCGCTTATCTCAAAATCGTCGGACAAGCGCTCAAATTGCTCCCAGGTCCGAAACGATAGTATGTCGCCACTATCAAAGCGCCAATCGCAGGGAAAAACGATATTGCGGGTAAGGAGCTTATTCGTATCTTGGTCGGTAATATAATTACCGTCAAAGGCGCACGAGATTTGACGCGTTTTCCAGCGTTTCGGTCGTGGCGCCGCTCTTAAAAACCAGCCGAAACGCCGTATCCCTTTACGCGGCACAAAACCCATAGTGGCGTCAAAATCCCTTTGCACCTCACGATAGGTCCCGAATAGTGACCAGATGTCATTGGGCAGACTAATTTGACTGCCCCAGGCCCAGTTCTTGTTCGTGCCGGGGATAAAGCTTTTTTCGAAAAATGAAGAAAAAGTTAGATTTTTATCCCCCAAAAGTTTTGTCGTCTTATACAGAAAGTCATTGCCGTACAGGCCGGTCGCAGCGCCATTCTCCGGCGTCCGCCGGGTGGCGATCATGCCGATGGACGCGTGTTCTCCAAGGTCACGCTTGATGCGGATGACACTAAAATTCTCACCAGGAATTGGATCGCGCTCTTGCGCCTGGACACTGAGTATACCCAGGCGATACTTGCCTATGCGCCCGCTGAGTTTACCACCGCCGATCAGATCGACCGTTTTGCCGTCATCAGAAATTCCTATGCGCCGACTAAAAAAAGGAATGATCACTAACGGACCAGACGTTGGGGTGAGTCCATCAACAGAAAAATTCGGCGCGTCCTCTAAAAAGAATTGCCGCTTCTCAGGAAAGAAGAGAGAAAACCGCGTTAAGTTGACCTGCGCATCGTCAACTTCCGTTTCAGAAAAATCGGTATTCATGGTCAGGCTCAGCGTAAGACCCGGCGTGAGCTTGTAGAACAAATCAAAGCCGGGCTTAAAAGACGCGGCATCACGGCGCACCTCGGTTGTTAAAAAAGGCGAAAAATCGAGGCCCAAGCCTTGGGAGATATCATGTAGGCCGGTGAGTCGTCCGGCCACCGATACACGATTAAAGTCGAGGTTCTGACGATACCCGGTCCACACTGTTTCTTCAGTATTGCGCTTAATAATACGCTGTATATTGAAACCCCAGGTTGATTGTCCTGGGGCAAAACTCAAGGTCTGAAATGGAATCTCGAATTCTGCCGTCCAGCCAGTTGGCGTTTGGTTGGTCTTCACATTCCAGATGCCATTCCAGTCTCGGTTCCTACTTTCACCCTCGTCGCCAATGAGCTCATCCACCCGCGTGCCGACTGAGTTGGTCTGAAATTTAAATGCGTTCCGATGGTCCAGAAAGGTGTCAAACAAGAGCGTCACCCGATCATCGGCGTCCAGATTGGAATCCCGGTTAAACCGGGTGACAACGATCGCACTCGGATCAGAGTCGTGGCAGGTCACGCCAATATAGAGGCGAAGGCGAGTATAGAGTACGCGCACCTCGGTCGATTGGGAGGCGCGTTCGCCTTCGTCCGGTTCGCGTTGGCGGAAATCGCTGGCGACCGGTGCGGTCTGCCAGGCAGGTTCGTCCAACCTGCCGTCAAGAATGATCGGTTCACTGATGGAGACAGCTCGCAACTCTGGGGTCGCGGAGAAAACGGCCGGCACCACGGCAGGCAGGAAAAGGCCCAGGGCAGTATTGAGGAGAAAGAAAAGCCCCACAGCAGCCGCGTTCAATGACCCTCCACCAACCAAACAATTATTCCTAAAGTATTCGAATAAAATGACGATACTGTTACATGTACCATATACTCAACTGAGTTTCCGCCACAAAAGCAGGGTACGATACATATGCCACTTGGAGCTCGCCCCGCCACCTACTCGGATCTTTCTGTCTCTCAACGCAAAATCAGGGTTACGGCCAACAACAGCGCGAATGTCAATACCGACGGGTTCAGAACCGATGGGTTCAAAAAGAGCAGGACTGTTCTCTCAACTGCCCAGCCCCATGGTGTCAACGTCGAAGTCGAACAGGTCGAGACAGCCGGGCCGAGCGCGTTGAAGCAAACGGCACAAGGTGAGCAGTCTGTAGAACGATCAAACGTCGATATCGGTGAAGAAATGGTCCATCTTCTGTCTGGTCAGCGTGGGTATGAAGCAAGTTTACGTACGCTAAAGACCGCCGCTAAAATGGTCGGCAGCCTGATT
>CAUZQN010000300.1:0-4725 GCA_963581605.1 uncultured Binatia bacterium (SeqCode) | reverse complement strand
TGCGCCACCACCACGACCGAATTATTTCGCCAAGAAGTGGATAGACGGCTCCTGCAGAGCGGGTTCGTTAATCGGTACCTCATCCTACCAGGCGGGACGGATAAGTGGCGATTCCATAACCGAGCTAGCTCGAAAATGGACTTCGAGCGCCTGAGCCTGGTGCGAGACCAACTCGAACAAGCGCCCGCTTGGGAAAAGCGGGAGACGGTGTGGGACCACTACGACAAAGACGCCGAACACAGGTTGAAGGAATGGGGCGAAATCTTTTTCGAAACAGAGTTGATGAACGGGCCGGCTACAGGTCCGGCCGCTGACGCGTACCGGCGGCTACATGTCTACGCGCATAAAGTCGCGATGATCTATGCCGCTCAATATCACCGTCAAGACATGACCATCGAGGATGTCGAATGCGCCATTACGGTTGTTGAGACATCGAAGAAATTCTTGGACTATCTGCTCGACGATGCCGAATTGTCGGCGCCCGCAATCGTTCAGTACGACCTCGACCTCCTGCAGAAGATTCGAGAAAAGATCCGCAAAAATTCAGGTCAATATACTCGGCGCGAAATCCGACAACGAGTCCGGGCAAAATCAAACAAGATCGAAGAGTCTATCAACGAGCTGATCCGGAATGGTGACGTCAGTGAAAAGTCCAAGTGCTTGATGTCTTTTCTGGCGCAACCGTGGTCGACCAGAAGACCATAGACAAGGCCCGAATTCACTACCGATTGCAGCCGGTGAAAACGCTCTATCGCGAATACCCTGGCGCTTCAAACTGTGGCGACCTCGTCCGGTGTCCCTTCAACGGCGTGCAGCTCTCGAGGACAGGGGCTCGGGACCATCCTGGGTTTCCACGGTCTGCCCGGCCTGCAAAGCCTATCTGCGGGCGGAATATGGTCGATGGAGTCGTCAGGACCGCAGCCTCAAGGACGTGATGGCAGCACGTGAGGCCTATCCTCCACACCGACTGACCAATCCGACCCTCAACGCCCTGGCCGAAGGGATAGAGAAAAACCGAGAGGATCATCAGCGCCGGAAGCTGGACCGAGAGGCTAGCCATGCCAAAGCCGAGGCCGAAAGAAAAGGACATATGGAACGCGCATTAAAGACCGGTGTCCGGAGACAACCGGGCCAGCAGCGCCAATTGTTTGAGCAAGAAGATTGTACGAACGGGGTCAACCTACGTGCGCGACTATGGATCTGGCGAGGTCGTCTTCGACAGGGTGAACTTAGGGGACGTGTTGTAACTGGGGTATGCTTGCGCCGAGCGGACTTAAACCGCCTCCATAGCTGCTACGCTTACGTCTGGGCAACACTTAGGAGAACGCTATGGAACGCAAACTCGCTGCTATCTTTAGCACCGACGTCAAAGGCTACAGTCGCCTCATGGGCGATGATGAAGAAGCCACCATCCATACGCTCAAGACTTATCGGGAAGTGATAACTGGTCTCATTGAACGTCATCATGGCCGCGTGGTCGATTCGCCAGGGGACAACATGTTGGCCGAGTTTGCCAGTGCAGTGGATGCGGTGAACACTTGCAGCACGAGAGATTTATCCCAAACCGGTGGCCGTGCAAAATGTCCTTGTCGATCCGCGCCGAACGGTGGGCGGTTATGAGAATGATCCCCAAGATGGCACGTATACCGAGATTGGGTGGGTACACCTGTTTGATGACAACGATGACGGACTAGAGTAAAGTCGCACGTTCCTCATGGCCCACTAGAGGGTTGGTAAATGTCGGAACATCCGGTATCACCACCCTATGTTCAAGCAGCGGCTGGCAACGTTCTTGCCCCCGAAGCGCTTCACCGGACCGCAACAGCTCTGGGCGGCCGTCCTGGATAATGCCGTTCTGAGTCTGGAACAGCGTGGCTATTATATTTATGGAAACGGCAACAGAGACCACCAGAAGCGGACCCAGCAGCACGAGGCGCTGACCTGGCTCAAGTCCGGCAACACCGCACCCGGTAGCTTTCTCTTTATCTGTGACACGTTGTGTATTGATCCAGACTTCCTGCGGGCGCGGCTGCTGAAGAAACACACCGTGGCACCCGAGACTGCTGAGACGGGGAGAAGATTACGCCGGTACCGCGCCACTTCATCGTGACGAACGGGGCATCCTCACCCGCCCGGTAGATCGGTACGGGTTAGCTCCTGCCACTGGCGTGTTAAATCGTGGCGAATCTCTTCGTCGCGTGTCATAGTCGCGGCCCTCCCCCTCGATACCCATTGTCGGCCCCGTATTCGTACAGACTACTTTTATCTACCGATGTGATCAGCGGGTGGCGTAGGAGCCAAACTAAGATGCGTTCCTGATTGGCTTCGTAATCGTCCAGCAGCCCCAGCCCGACAACCCCGGATAGGGTGTGGTTTACAATGTGCCCTCGGAACCCAAGTCCGTGGGGATCGAGTATCTGTGCCCGAAACTCCGCCAGCAGTGTTGCGGTATCCTCATCCGTTAAGGATGCTTCAATGAGCATGCCGAATGTCCGAAACTCTCTGCAGCGTGTCTTCTTACGGAGGCGGCGACGCATGCCGGCATGATAGGGCGTTGGCTCGAAATCTGCAATTTTATGTCAAGTGAACATGGGTCAGCGCAGGAACTTTACAACGACCGCCACCCAGCGCTATGCTGGGTCCGTGTAGGGAGGGCGCAGAAGATGCAGGGCGCGGTTGTCATATTCATTCTCGTTGGGATCTTTGCTGCGACACCGATACGGGCCGGTGTTTTATGTGCCAACGCTGAAGGGATAGGCAGTCTCCAAGTGCGAAACGCCTGTACTGTGCCCGAGGTCTTGATCGATCCCGCGGATCTCGGGCTTGATCGGGACCTTGTCCTCTACGATGCCCATGGAGGCCGGGTCGGGCAGATCCAAGGCGTGATGGCTGGGAGAACGAGTAGTAACGTTCACGCTGTTGTCACGTTTGAAAGGAACGGCCACACCGTATTGGCGCTATTTGTCCACGCCCGCTCTGGGCACGCCTTAGACCTATGTCTGCCGGAAAAACGGTTCTGTTGGAAATATCAGTGAGCGTTGGGCGGCGGCATGCAGCCGCCGCGAAGAAGGCCGCCGAGATCGCCACTTGAACCGTTGCGCACCTAGCCTCTTATGACCGAGCGGCGGGACGATACCTTATGCGATGCTCCGCTCCTGGTCCCCTGCCCTGCGAACATAGATGACCACATCATGCTTGCCAGAGATTCGGGCGAATCGCTTCTGCGTGACATCATCCGAAATGAAGGTTGTGTCATGGAGTCTGCCATGCTGATGGAGCATCAAAACCAAGCCGTCCAAGAAGGAGAGCGATGGTGAGGTTTGACTGAAATCCAAGGTGATGGCTTTGGCGGTCACATATGCCGCCACCTTCCGCCCTGCCTCTTCACCTCTACGCCGTGTGAGCGTCGATGGAGTAAACTAATATATGCATTACGGTGTCCATTTTGCACCCCTTCACGCACAGCAGCGTCGTGACGCTGTTAGGCCTGAGGTGGGGGGCGATAAGTGGTTCCTAGCGCCTCGTCGATTTCCCGCAAGGCTCGCCTGAGCGCTCGTGCTCTGCCCTGCCACTGTCGCCGCAACGCATCCGTAATCAAGTTCGGATCTATCAAGCAGTCCTGCTGGCGTTCAAGCCAGATCTCAGCGTCGTGCGCCGCTCGCTCTAAGTCCCGCCGACCTTGTTCCCCCTTTGTAATAATATTCTCCTTTCAACTGCTGGGCAGATCCACTTACTAAGACCACTGGGAAGCCCTCAATCAGCTATCCACAGAGGCGGCAATTTTGGCGGCCTGGTGGCGCAACCAGAGCCCCACGTTCTCCTTGTTGTTGAGATTGTTCGCCATACGTATTGCCCAGGCTTGCTTGTCATAGCTGCGGATCGGCACCCGTTTATAGTGGACTGACCACAGGCCATTGGGGAGTTGCGCGACTGCAAACCGTGGTGTCGTCTGTCGATGTGCCATGCGTCGGTCCCTTGTGACGAGCGCTTTGTGAGGGGATAACTGCAACGAGCCTACCCAAAGTCAAACGGAATCTGCATCGCCTACTGTGTGACCGGGACGGGCTTTGGTCTCTTCTTTTTCGCCGGGCAAAACTCGGCACCATCACAGGTGGTGCACCAGACTCCTTCGTGCGGCTGAAACGCCTGTTCCTTGATAATACGCCGCGCAACTAGAGCCATCTTCTTATTGGCCCGGAGATAATAAAATGAGAGCGCTGTTGCTTCTTTTCCTGGCTGTTCATAGAGGGCGAGTTGATAGATATCGAGTTGGAGCGGGTCTGGAGGCAACGGATTCTTTCCGCCCAACTTGTAATCGATGATCTCGTAGCCCTCCCCTACTTCGTCCACGCGATCAAAGCGTCCGTTCAATACGTATGGCCCGACATGGAGAGAGAATTTCTCCTCTAGCAGATACGGTGTGGGGAACTGCCCATGACGGCTATCATAGTACCGGGTGAGGATTTTACGTCCCTCGACATACTGCGCATCGGTTAAGGGGCGGGTCGGATTTTGATAATACCCTTTGTAGAAATCAAGCAGCGTGTCCAGGGTCGGAGACTCCTGCTCTTTTATGGCGCGGTGAAATTTGAAGAGCGAGCCATGTAGCGCACGAGAAATACGAGCGAGCGGGCGGGGACGAGTGGGCAAGCCTTTGTTGTACCGTAGGTGGTAGCGGAAACTGCAATCTCGAAAGGTTCTGAGCGCGGTGAAGGAAAGTTTCAT
>CAUZQN010000299.1:0-4726 GCA_963581605.1 uncultured Binatia bacterium (SeqCode) | reverse complement strand
TTCCTCGAATCACAACACGCGCTCAAACACGACTATACGATTCGGCAAGGAGAGAACCGCACCAACCCAACCCGTGGACTGGAAGGCACAGTCGTGACGTATGATCTGCTGCGGCATGACGACAAAGGCATCTACCCCAAAGAGCTGCGCAAACACCGCTATCTTGTCTGCCTGGACGAGAGTCACCACTGCGCGGATGGCGAAGTCTCGGCCCAGGCCGTTGACCCCCTCGTCCAGTCAGCAGTGGTCACGATTCAGATGAGCGGGACCTTCCAGCGCCATGACCGCAAGCCCTTGGCATGGGTTCCGTATACACGCGATGATCAAGGTGATTTGCATACGGCATTCTCGGAGGCCACGCACATTCGGTACACCTTTGAGGACGCGCTCCAAGACCGTGCCGTCGTCTATCCCCACTTCATTTTTTGCGATGGCGCAGCCCGTTGGCGCGATCTGAATACGGGTACCGATTTGTCCTTTGACAGCTTACACCAAGGCGGGCGAAGAGGCCTGTATATCGCCCTGCATAGTGGGTATGCTCGGCAGCTCCTGCTGACGGCGGTTGCCGGCTGGCAAGAATGGCAACAACGAGAACCCAACGCCCAGCTCCTGGTTGTGTGTGCCACCATCGACCAAGCCAAGCGGGCGCTGGGGTGGCTGCAAACGGCTGGCATCCTGTCGAGCCAGATTGCCACAACGGATGAAACGAAAATGGCCCTGGCCGCAATCCAAGAATACCGTAAAGGCAAGCTGCGCGCCTTGGTGACTGTCGGCATGGCGTATGAGGGCCTCGATGTTCCAGGTATCACCCACTTAGCCTGTCTGACGCATATTCGTTCCGTTCCGTGGCTCAAACAAATGTTCGCACGTGCCTGGCGGTTTAATCCCCGTTCCGACCTGCCCTATGAGCACCAGGAATGTTTCTATTACGTTCCTGAAGACCTCCAGATGGGCCACGTCGTCTCCGGGCTGAAAGAGCAAATAAACGACATTCGGCCACGATCTTACTCAAGCAGACAATTCCAAGATCAACTGGTCCAAGCCGACCTTTTTGGACAGCCGGCGCAGCCAAAGCCGCCCGACTTTATCCCCATCGACGGTCGTGTGACCGGAAGAAGGATAACCACCCTGCCAGGGGTTGAGCGTATCCTCGGCAACGGCGCGCCGAACGGGCAAGTGGGAGAAGTTGGGCATATTGAGCCGCTAGTAACGCCGGATGATCAAGAAGTCCAATTACGTGAAGACATCGCCAGCCTGGTCAAGCAACAGGCTCATCATAATATCGGGCGTTACACTGCGACACACGAGAGCGCACGCGAGGCGGCACTCGAAATGAAACGGATTAACGCTATGCTGCGCCAGCAATTCGGCAAGGCTCGTGCGCATATGACCCTTTCCGAACTGCAGCAGCTCAAGCAGCATCTCAGACGGCTGGTTAAATAGAGACACACTGTACACTCCGTCTTGTCCCATATGCCTGGATACCTGCTTTCACAGGTATGACACAATAATGCCTGTCCTCCCCGTGGAAACGAGAGTGTGAATCTAGAGAATCCAGGGGGACGGAGCGACAAGGGGAGAGATTCTTCGCTACGCTCAGAATGACAGAACCGGGCGCCTATGGTTATTCGGATAGGCACTTAAGCGGACTGTGTACACTTTACTTCCCCTTCATGGACAGCGAAATCCGCTTACGCGGCAAGTCTACATCGAGAACGGTCACCAGCACCTTTTGCTGAACTTTGACGATTTCGTTCGGGTCTTTGACAAAGCGGTCGGCCAGCTGGCTGATGTGGACCAGCCCGTCCTGGTGTACACCAATGTCTATAAACGCGCCAAAGGCGGTCACATTCGTCACCATGCCGGTCAGTTTCATACCTGGCTGGACATCCTCGATAGCCGCTATCCCCTCGGCAAATTCGACGACCTCGAACTGCTCACGTGGATCTCGCCCCGGCTTTGCCAGCTCGGCTAGGATGTCGTGTAAAGTGGGCAGGCCGACGTGATCGGTCACATAGTCTGTAAGCTGAATCTGTTGCCGGAGCGTTTCATCGCCGAGGAGGTCATTAATTGTACAGCCGAGGTCACGGGCCATGCGTTGCACGATGGGATAACTCTCGGGGTGAACGGCGCTCGCATCGAGCGGGTTCTTGCCACTTTGCCCACTTCGCGCATTTCGCCCGTTTTGCCCGTTTCGAATGCGTAAGAATCCGGCCGCCTGCTCAAATGCCTTCGGGCCAAGACGGGGGACTTTTTTCAACGCGCTGCGACCGGAAAAAGGGCCGTGTTCATTCCGGTAGGCTACAATATTCTGAGCAAGCTGAGGGCCGAGGCCCGATACGTACTGCAGGAGCTGTGCACTGGCGGTATTCACCTCCACACCGACCTGATTCACACAGCTCGCACCGACATCATCCAGACGTTCTTTAAGCGCGGCCTGATCCACGTCATGTTGATATTGGCCAACCCCTATAGACTTCGGATCGATTTTGACCAGCTCGGCCAGCGGGTCCATGAGACGCCGACCAATAGAGATTGCGCCCCGGACGGTGATATCTTGGTCAGGAAATTCTTGTCGGGCGATTTCTGAGGCCGAGTAAATCGACGCTCCACTCTCATTCACCATCACTACCGAAGTTGTTGCGGGCAGCGAGAGTTTCCGGCTAAAGGCCTCTGTCTCGCGTCCGGCTGTGCCGTTGCCTATGGCGATTGCCTCAATCTGAAAACGCTCACACAACGCCAGCAGACTTTCGGCTGCGCTACGTCTGCGCTCCTCAGACTGATGGGGGTAAATCGTCTGGGTATGCAAGAACTTGCCTTGTCTATCCAAACAGGCCACCTTGCAGCCAGTGCGAAAGCCGGGGTCTATAGCCAGAACATTTTTTTGGCCTAAGGGCGGAGCAAGTAAAAGCTGGCGGAGATTTTCAGCGAATATGTCTATGGCGGTCTCGTCGGCTTTCTGCTTTGCAGTCAGACGAATTTCCGTTTCTATCGATGGAGCGAGCAGACGCTTATAACCGTCATGAATAGCTAAGCGAACATGCTCTGCCTTAGCATTCCTGTGGGTGAGAAATAACTGCTCTAGAAGTGCATACGCATCGTCTTCAGGCGGAGCCAGGCGCAGGCTTAAGATTTCCTCTCTTTCGCCACGCCGCATAGCCAGCATACGGTGCGACGGTATGGTCGAAATGGGCTCAGCCCAATCAAAATAGTCTTTGTATTTCGCCCCTTCAGTCTCTTTGCGGCGGGCGACCTTGGATCGTAGGATACCCTGAGTTGTAAACAGATGGCGGATTTTCTCACGGGCCTGGGCATCCTCACTGACCCACTCGGCGACGATGTCGCGCGCACCGCTGAGTACGTCCTCGACCGATATGAGTTCTTTCTCAGGGTTGATGAACGCGCGCGCCTCGAGCGCCGGGTCCATAGGCTCTTGAGACTCTTGTTGAAACAAACGCCGGGCGAAAGGTTCGAGTCCTTTTTCTTTGGCAATGGTCGCTCGGGTGCGGCGCTTGGGACGATACGGCAGATAGAGGTCTTCCAAGACGGCCAGCGAAGAGACTGCGTCAATTTTCTCTTTGAGTTCACCCGTAAGCTTCCCTTGCTCCTGAATAGAGCGAAGAACGACCTCGCGCCGTTTCTCAAGTTCACGAAGTTGAGTGGAGCGATCCCGAATTGCGGTGATGGCCACTTCATCCAGACTCCCAGTGGCTTCCTTACGATAACGGGCCAAGAACGGAACAGTTGCGCCGTCATCCAGGAAAGCCTGGACCGTCTGGACCTGTTGAGTCGTCAGTTTCAATTCGGTCGCGATTATTGTGGTCTGGTCGTGGGGCATATTGGATATTTAGTTCTTGCTCTTAGCTTGGTTTTTTCCGAAACCGAGGCAGGAGCATATCATTCCCGGCCGTTTCCCATACGAGGGCGACCTCCATTCCTATGTGCACGTCCTCTGGGTCCACATCGATAACATTACTGACAAGACGCGCATGGTCGCACTCGGGGAAATCTACAATCGCCACATTATATGGCACGACCGTTTTCATAGACGGGTGAGCCGGATGATGGACGATCGTAAAACTAAACACGACCCCAGTATCTGGCGCTTGTATCCAGTCCGATTCGAAGGAGCGACACGCAGGACATGCTGGCGCGGGCGGATGCCGAAAACGATGGCAGCCAGAGCAGCGCTGAAAGCGTAATTCGCGCTGCTGGCAGTAGTCCCAGAATGCGCGATCCGCCACGGTGGGAGTTGGGCCGGGAATGTCATGCGGTATATAGGCCATACTTACACTCCCAACAGGGCCGCACTTACGGGCGAGGCGCTGAGCCCGGCTGTGACCAAACAGACTTCGGCATCTGCAACCTGCGAGGTGGATTCTCCGCGTAGTTGCCGTACGCCTTCTACAGCCAGGTTAAGGCCGTGAATATAGGCTTCGGAGAGATGGCCACCCGAAGTGTTGAGTGGCAGACGACCATCTGGCCAGCGAATATTGCCGTCAGCAACAAACGGCCCAGCCTCTCCTCGATCACAAAAACCGAAATTCTCTAGCGTCATAAGCACGCAGCCGGTAAAATGGTCATAGATCTGGACAACATCGACATCGTCAGGTGTCACACCGGCCCGTTTATACAGCTCGGTCGCCAAAGTTGCACCATTGCCCAATCCATACTCTTCAATCGGCATATTGTGTGAGCCTAACGCGCCATCGCCCCAGCCGGCTGA
>CAUZQN010000298.1:0-4736 GCA_963581605.1 uncultured Binatia bacterium (SeqCode) | reverse complement strand
TACACAACCATCCTTCTTCACTCGATTCGATCCACTCAACTGATTCTCGATGAAGTGCCTGAGCCTGTTCCGAAGGCCGGTTCCAGTAGCGGAGATAACAATCTACCGCATCATCAAAAATCGCCCACAACAAACGAAACTCACCGCTGGCCTGAATGCGAACCGCCACGGGATCACTGTTTTGAACCGGAATGATTTCCGCCAAAGATATTTTCTCTTGAACTTCTTCCTGCTGCTCTACCATGTCGTCCTCCCTATTTGCTTATGACCCGCGCAGTGTGTTGTAATATTGAGAAATACCACTGCCTTTCCCACCAAACTGCTGATTTCCTACGGGTGCAATGACCGTGCCAGATATGGCCTTTTTAAGCGAAAATTGCAATTTGCGAGATATTCTAGGGAGATAGGGTCTGTAAAATAATGCTGTTATTTAGGAAAAATCTGCCCGATTGAGCGTCAAAAAAATACCGATCCATTAAACCAGGCCCTTTTCCGTCAAAAAAATGACATGCACGTTTGTGGAATTCTGATCCTGCTTCCCCGCTTTTCAGTCAAATGATACCATTTTAATATGGGTGCACAGATCGTACAGGGCAAAGTGATTGCCCAGTCGGTATACGAAGAACTTGCGACAGAAATCCCTGATCTTATTAAACAAACAGGCCGCCGGCCCGTTCTGGTGAGTATCTATGTGGGCTCCGATCCGGCTATTGAGGTCTATATCCGGTCACAAAATCGGGTCGCCAGAAAATTAGGGATCGAATACCGGTGGTACCACCTTCCGGACAACGCTGAAGAAGCGGAAGTGCAGCGTCGTCTGGAGCAGTTAAACCAGGACCCGGAAGTGACGGGTGTGATCCTCCAGTTACCGCTCCCGAGCCACTTACGTCGCTCTATCCTCGTGAATCATATCGACCCACAAAAGGATGTGGATGGAACACATCCGGAAAACATCGGGGCGGCAGTGACCGGCGAAATACGTATTGGTTCCTGCACTGCGCTTGCGGTCATGCGTCTGCTGGAAACGACCGGACTAGAAATGGAAGGCAAAGAGGCCGTTATTGTGGGCCACAGCGATCTGGTCGGTAAACCGGTGAGCCTTATGCTGGTTGACCGCTTGGCCACGGTGACCATCAGTCATATTGCTACGGCGCAGCGCGGGCTGTTGGCAGACCATGTGCGCCGGGCAGAGATTTTAGTGGTGGCAGTCGGGTCGCCTGCCGTTATCAAGGGGGACTGGGTACGCAAAGGCGCCACGGTGATTGATGTTGGTATTAGCCAAGTCGGCTCACGTATCGTTGGAGACGTAGAGTTTTCCATAGCCCAAGAACGCGCCGCATTTATTACCCCTGTGCCTGGTGGTGTGGGGCCAGTGACTGTCTCCATTCTGATGCATAACACGGTCAAAGCTTTTAGAAACCAGATGGAAAATGCGGCAAGCTAGCGAATTGAAACAACTTTATCTACACCACCAAGAGATGCCTTTTAGGGGTGTTGTGAAAATTCGCGGGACTTTTTCCTGGGAATCGGCTTTCTAGCGTTTCCATTGCGTGTCTTTTATGGTCCGGGGACAGGTGAGCATACCTCATCGTCATTGCGATACTAGAGTGATCCAAAAGTTCCTGTACGCTGACTAGGTCCACACCCGCCATAACGAGCCTGCTGGCGAATGTGTGTCGCAGGACATGCGGGCCAATCGGGGCAATCACACGTCTGCTATAGAACCGCAAAGCCGCCCCAAACGCGTCCACAGTCCATGCTTTTCCACACTCGGTAACGAACACGGCAGGACCGTCCGCTCGCACCGCCAGCGCCTCGTGTAGGACCGCTCGCAGTCGAGGGCCGAGCGGCAACGTTCGGCCCTTGCCCGTTTTACTGTGAACGGCCTCCACGCGCAGGGTGTTTCGTTCCAGATCGACATCCTCAGGCCGCAAGTTCACCAGCTCGATTCTACGCAGTCCGGACAACAAGGCCGCCACGCAAATACGTTGCAGCGCCGGAGGACAGGCGGGCAGGAGTAACGCCTCTTCTTCCTCAGAAAGAAAGCGGGTCCGGTGCTCGCTGCCTGGAATCTTCTTAATTCCGGCCTCAGGCGTGCTTGTCATTCTGCCCCATTCACGGGCTTTTCGGAGCACGGCCTTTAATATGCCCAACTCGGTGTTAATCGTTGCTGCCTGCCTGCCTGCTTCACGTCGCAGCTTCTTAAACTGTTCAATCGACCAGGGGGTAATGGCATTGAGCTTCTTTGCCCCCAGTACCGGCATTATTACTTCAATAGCCATCTGGTTCCTCAGCACCGTTGACGGCTTCTTATTCGTCCGTGCCCAGTCCAGGGATTCCTCTGAGAATTGGCGGAATGTCGGGCTCTTTCTTACGCGGTTGGGGTTCAGTCGTCCCTCGATCACCTCGGCCTTCTTGCGGGCGAGCACCTCCTTCGCCACGGTCTTTGAAACATTCCCGATGGACCCGGTATAGCGTTCGCCTTGATGCTAAAAGTCGTAATACCAGGATTTGCCGCGTTGGTAGATGGACATGCTCTGACCTCCGGCGGTTGCGTTAGTGTCAGGAGACGAGTTCTATTTCTTCCGTCTGCTTGTTGGCAGCGGCTCCTCTACTCCCCACCTTTTCAGCGATATCCGCATAAACTCTTGAATGAGTTTGCTGGCCGACGTACCGCGACGGACGCACTGCGCTCGAAATTCCCGCCAGACTTCCTCGTCGACCGTGAGCAGGTAATCTTCGACGAGTGAAAGGGGTATGATGAGCAACGAACTCGTTTTCACGTTTGACGGAGCGGTCGCTACGCCCGTGAAACAGATCAGCTTGGCCGACGCCGGGCTCACCGAGCGCCGCCATCTCCAAGAGTGGGTTTTGGCTCACCCCGAGTTATTAGGTCCAGACGCTCTGATTGTGACATTCGAGTTTGACAGATGGCGATCCTCTTCAGGTCAGCCCGAACGCGATCGTTTGGACATACTCGGTCTCGATAAGACAGGACACCTTGTTGTCGCAGAGCTGAAACGGGACAGAGCGCCAGACACCGTCGAGATGCAGGCAATTAAGTATGCGGCTATGGCTAGCCGCTTCACCCCAGAGGTTCTGGCTTTACAGCACGCTCGCTTTCTCAGCAGTCGGGGCAGCCAAACCAGCGAAGAGGAGGCCCTTGAGCTTCTCGTCGCTCACGCGGACTATGAACTGTCCTCAGAGACATTCCTTAGTCCACGCTTGATACTCGTCGCCGCCGACGTCCCTCCAAGGGTTACCGCCACCGTCGTCTGGCTCACGGAGATGGGCTTGAACATCACCCTAATCAAGTTCCTGGCCTACCGATCTGCAACTGAGACGATCGTAACCGTCTCAAAGTTGTATCCCGTTCAGGACGTAGAGGAATTCACTGTTGCACCGCTCAAGCCCAACGCCCGCCCTGCTGCGGTAGACTACCCAACGGTCGAATGGTCCCTAGAAGATTTCAAGAACCTACGTGAGAGAGCCAACGCAACGACAATGGCGGCTTTGAACCTCTGTTCCTGCAACAGCGGGCAGTTGGTATCACTTCGAGAGATCGAAAAGGAAGCCGATCTAGAGCGAGCGATTGTAGAAGTGCAGGATACCCTGTTTGGACCACAGAGGATTTATCTCGATATTAAGAGAAAATCGGGCTGAAGGGCGGACAGCGGAACATCCCGGATGGCTACTTGATAGACCTACTGGGCAAACAACCGCGTCTCTATGTTGTCGAAAACGAACTTGCGTCACATGACCCACTGCGCCACGTAGCCGTACAGATTTTGCAGTTCTCACTCTCTTTTGAGTCGGACAAGCGAATGGTGCGGAAGATCCTGTTCGAGGCGCTTCAAGAGCGGCTGGAAGATTTGCACAAATGTCAGAACTATGTGACGCAACGCAAATACCGTAATCTTGATCACCTACTGGATGAGTTAGTTTTTGAGGCCCCCTTTACCGCGCTCATCATAATCGACGAGCTAGAGGACCTCGAGAGGCTGCTCACTCAGAAATTTCAATTTGGCATCGAATTTTTAGAGATTGGCTGCTTTAAAGACAACGAAGGAAAGCGGTCCTATATCTTTGAGCCATTTTTGGATGATCTCGGGGGAGGCATGCCCCGGCCTGAAGAGGGCGAGGGCGATTCTCCTGACCCCGGCGAACTAGACACAGTTGTTGTACCGGCGAGAGCCGCGGGTTTTGAGAAAGTATTTCTGGGCGAAGACCGCTGGTATGCGGTGCGCATTCACGGTTCCATGAGGCCACAAATCAAGTTCATTGCCTGCTATCAAGTCGCTCCTGTATCGGCCATCACGCACCTCGCACCCGTCGGGTCGGTGGAACCCTGGCAAGGGTCAGCAAAATCCGTTGTTAATTTTTCAGAACCTGCGGCGGAGATATCCCCTGTTCGTCTACTGAAGGGCGGCAGAGTCAACGCGCCCCAAAACCTACGGTACACGTCCCGGGACCGACTCCGGTCTGCTAAAACATTGGAGGATCTCTGGTAGGCTGATCCAAACCAATCTCCGCTTTCGGCTTGACCCGCCCACCTTCTTCCCAATCTCGTTGCAACCCTCCATCCGGTAATCTCGCCAAAAACTCCAACAGTACCAACACCGTCGCCTCCCCCCTTTCTCTGCCTAAGCCGCTGTTGTCACATTTTCAGCGCTAGATCTATTCGGATAAGCTGTGCTGATCCTTCAGTTCTATGATGGGAGCTAATCGCCGCGGAC
>CAUZQN010000297.1:0-4746 GCA_963581605.1 uncultured Binatia bacterium (SeqCode) | reverse complement strand
CCAAAGCGGAGTTTTCCAAAGCGAGGGGATATGCCAACCAAGTATGTCGATGTTGAAGGCTATGCGGTGAATTATTTTCACACTGGCCGAACGACTTTGCCGCCTGTGGTTCCGGACGTGAGCCAGGGCAAGCTCTTCTTATATGTCCACGGCGCGGGAAGTAACGGCCATTTTGCTAGTAAAATGGTCGATATTTTGTCCGCTAACCATAGTCCGCTGTCGTTCGATTTTCCGGGCCATGGTCGTTCAAGTGGTACGGAAAGCCTCAAAAGCGTGACCGCGTATAGCGATTTCACCTCTGCAGTGTGGAAAGCCCTCGGTGTACGCCCTGTGGTGATTATCGGCCACTCCATGGGTGGGGCGATTGCTATGGATCTGGCGCTACGTCATCCAGACATGATCGAAGGACTGGTGCTGACCTGCACTGCGGCAAAATTCAATATCCCGGGCGAGCTGGTCAAAACCTGGCAATCCGTCATGAAAGGCCGCCAAGGCCAACCGTTTACCAAGGTCTCGTGTTCACCTAAAACGCCGCAGGAGATTATCCAGGAAGGCTGGATGGAGCAGATTAAAACAGACCCGCGCGTGCGTTGCTTTGATTTGATGGCGTGTCAGCAGGTTGATCTGACGGCGCAACTCGGCGAGATTAAAGTTCCGACTCTTGTTCTGGCTGGAGAAGACGACGCAACCACACCTGTGGCTCAAGCTGAAGAGTTACGGGAGAATATTCCCGGAGCGCAACTGGTCGTCATTCCAGAAGCCGGGCACTGGTTGCCGCTTGAAAAACCTCAAGAAGCCTGCGACGCAATTGACGCGTTCTTCAACTAAGAGGGATCTCATGAGTATTAGTCGAAAAACTGCCCTTGCCGGTGTCTACGAGCATCCGTTGCGTTGGGCACCGCATAAAACCCAATACCAAATCATGGCCGAGAGTGCGCGCGGTGCGCTAGAGGATGCCGGGCTGACCATTAAAGATGTGAACGGCCTCTGTACCTCAGGCGTTGGCGGCATGGGCATTATTGCCCTAGCCGAACACCTGAATTTGAATCCCGACTTCCTTGATTCCAACTCGATAGGCGGTTCGTCGTTTGTCTCGCATACTGCGCATGCCGCAGCGGCCATTGCGGCCGGCTACTGCGATGTGGCGCTTATTTTATACGGCAGTAAATGGTCCTCGGATCGTTTTGCTATCGGTACGGGCGGCGCCGGCAGTGGTGATCCGCCGGAGCAGTTTGAAGGCTGTTACGGCCCAACAACGGTTGGCGACTATGCGCTGACGGCCCAGCGTCATATGCACGAGTTCGGCACAACGAGTGAGCAACTGGCCGAGATTGCGGTCACAACCCGCAAGCATGCTTCGCTCAATCCCAACGCCAAGTTCCGTGATCTGATTACGGTTGACGACGTGCTGGCCTCACGCGAGGTATCTTCCCCGCTGCATCTTTTAGACTGCTGCATGATCTCAGATGGTGGAGGCGCTTTGCTTGTCACCTCGGCTGAGCGCGCGCGCGATCTCAAGAAGAAGCCGGTCTATATCATGAGTGCGGCAGAATCCTGCTCTCACACGAGTGCGGGTATGCGTGATTTGACTGACGCGGCTGCCAAACAGTCCGGCGCTAAGGCTATGGAGGGGGCTGGGGTGAGTCATGCAGACTTTGACATGGCCATGATCTATGACTCGTTCACCATTACCGTGTGTGTGACTTTGGAAAGTCTTGGCTTTTGCAAAAAAGGTGAAGGCGGCGCGTTTGTCCAAAACGGGCGCATCGGCCTTGGTGGTGAGCTGCCGATTAATACCGACGGGGGTGGCCTGTCGTCCAACCATCCGGGCATGCGCGGAATTTTCCTGGTGATTGAGGCCGTCAAGCAGCTCCGGGGTGAATGTGGGGAGCGTCAGGTCAAAGACTGCCAGCTTGCCTTGTGTCATGGCACAGGTGGAACCCTGGGACTCAGACACAGCGGGGCCTCACTGGTCTTGGGCGTGTAGGCGGCAGGCAGACACAATACGTTGAGGAGTACCTTATGGCTGATGAAAAAAAGAAATCAAAACGTCCTGTGCCGCGTGTGGACGAGGAGTCCAAACCGTTTTGGGAAGCGTGCGCGCGACACGAACTCTACGTCCAAAAGTGTCGTGTATGTAACACGGTCTTTTATTATCCGCGCGCGTTTTGTCCCGAAGATTTATCCCAAGACTTTGATTGGCTGAAATGTAGCGGCAAGGGTACGGTCTATACTTTCACAATCACTCGGCAGAATCAGAGTTCCGAGTTTCGTAATAAAGTACCCTATGTCATGGCCTATGTAGAGTTGGAAGAAGGTGTACGGATGTTGACCAATATCGTGGACTGTGATCCTGAGATGGTCACGATCGGTATGCCGGTTGAAGTCACGTTTGAAGATATGGCCCCGGAGATCTCGGTTCCGCTGTTCAAACCTGCCGCGTAAGTCTGCGTAAGTCTGAGGGAGGGGCACGGATGTCCCTCCCTGCTTTCCATTGCTACAACCGTTCGCTTCTGGCACTATAAGGCCCTATTTCTCAACTAGAAAACTAAAAGCTGAGCCGAACGGCAGGCTATTTAGGATACCCTATGGCACGAATGATTGATCTCCATTTGCATTCCGAACTCTCAGACGACAGCCGTGCACCCGTCGAGGCATATCTCAAGTGGCTGGCACGCAAACGGGACGAACGACCGCTAGACGGCATCGTCCTGACTGAACACCGGCAATTTGACTCGCATAGTGACTACCGCCAACTCGAAGACAAATACGGCATGCTTATTCTCAAAGCCTCTGAAGTTGAAACCGAGTATGGCCACGTACTCGTGTACGGCGTGAACGACGATATGCTCAAACGCTTCGATTTCTCTAACGTGCGTCTCCGGGCTCAAGAACTGATTGATGAGGTGGCAGGCATGGGCGGTGTTGCTATGCCGTGTCATCCCGGTCGACCGACTATCGGACTGATCGAGCATTATGAGCACAGACCGCCGCTGGAGGGGGTAGTTGGGGTTGAGGCCCTTAACGGCGGTAGTAAAAAAGGCGAAAATGAGCGCGTTGCTGAGCTAATCGACTCGTATGGCTATCATGCCTTTGGTGGCAGTGACGCGCATCTGGTGAGCTTCGTCGGTATTTGTGCGACAGAATTTGAGAAAAATATTACCAATACAGAAGAGCTGGTTGATGCCCTTCGAACGGGGGGCTATCGCCCCGTCGATTTCCGTGTTCGGCGGACTCCGGTACAAAACAACGCCTAGAGGATGACAGCATGGCCTTTGATTTTGATCGGTCCATTTTAGGACAAGTCTTTGACGAAACTGACTTTCCACCTATTACTAAGGACGATATCCTTAAATTCGCCGAGGCGCTGGGTGAAACCAATCCACTCTATACGGACGAGGAAGCCGCAGCCCAAGGGCCATACGGCGGGCTCGTTGCGCCGCCGACCTTTGTGACCCGCTTACGCCCCCAAAAGATGACGCCCGAACATATGCCGCGCTTTGGCAAGGTGGGCTTCGATGGTGGGCGTGATCTCGAAAGCTTTACTCCGGTTCGGCCTGGTGATGTGCTGAAAATGGTTAGTACCATTCACGATATTTATGAGAAGACCGGACGCAGCGGCTCCATGTACTTCATTGTGTTGCGAAATGAGATTACGAATCAAAACGGTGAGAAAGTCGCGGTTGTTGACCATAGGATAGTGCAGCGATGAAGACGATCTATTTTGAAGACGTAGAGGAAGGCGACGAGCTGCCGCCCATCGACATGTTGCTCACGAAGGACTTTGTGCGCCGTTACGCCAGAACGGCAGGAATGGATTTCCCACGCTTTACCGATGATGAAGGTGCCCGCAAAGAGGGCCTACCCGGCATGATCGCGCCTGGAGTGTTAAGTATGGGGCTGCTGGCCCGCTTGATTAGCGAATGGAACCCGGCGGCACAAATCACCCGGATCGGGACGACATTTCGCAGTCCGGTCCTGCCTGATTGTAATATCCATCTGCTGGGCTTCGTTACCCAAAAGGATGACGAGCAGCATACTGCTGAGTGCGATATTTGGATGGAAAATGATGATGGAGAACGCTGGGTCATTGGAACGGCAGCCGTTGCGCTGCCGACAAAGGCAGCATAGAGATTGTGGTGTAATGCAAAAGAGACGAACTCTTTCTATACGTTTTACCGTTCTCTGGCTGGCCACCAGCCTTGGATTCAGCCTGCTCTGGGTGCGACCTATTCTCGCTCAAAATGGCGGCCTGGACGATCCCTTTGATACGCTCGACGTCTCCGTGCCTGTATACGAACCGTCTATTCTCGAGCCCTTCAATGAGAAAATGTTTTCGTTCAATATCTGGATGGACGAACATGTTCTGCGACCGGTTGCGCGCGTTTATGTTAAGGCCGTTCCGGAGAAAGGACGTCTTGGGGTCCAGCGATTTTTTGACAATATTGGTGTCGTCCCGCGTTTTGTGAATAGCCTTTTTCAACTCAAACTCAGCGGCGCCGCGCGTGAGGCAGGCCGCTTTGTGATTAACACCACAATTGGTGGGCTGGGCTTCTTTGATATAGCAAAGGACAAATTCGGCCTGGAGAAGAGCGAGGAAGATTTCGGCCAGACGCTGGGAAAATACGGCATTGGACCTGGCCCCTACCTGGTTTTGCCGTTCGTCGGTCCTTCAACCGTACGGGATATGATCGGCAGAGTGGCAGACGGGGCTATGGATCCTAGACCGCATTTTCTATCAACAAC
>CAUZQN010000296.1:0-4749 GCA_963581605.1 uncultured Binatia bacterium (SeqCode) | reverse complement strand
CGCGGCCATTGCCTATGGTTTCACCCGGCGTCTGCCCGGCGCCAACCACAATGGCGACTTTGTCTCTGAGTCGATCTCCCATTATTCCCCTCCTTGTCCACTCCCATCCCCTCTTGGGAGGGGTGGCGCGTCCGACCATAGGTCGGCGGCCGGGGTGGGTTTCCCCTCAAAACCCCTCCAACCCATCGTCCAACTGTACCCCCAATGTATTGAGCGCCATGGACACCAAATTGTACTGGCCCACAGCAAACACCATATCCATGAGCTGCTTTTTATCAAAATGCTGAGTCAGCCCCTGCCAGGTCGGATCACTAATAAACGCGTCTTTACGCAATTCATCCGTAGCCTGCAGCAAGAGTTTATCCGCCTCGCTCCAGCCTCTCGCATTCGGACCAGCCTTGATACGGTCGATCTCCTCAGCGCTCAGCCCGGTCTCTTTGCCTATCAGCACATGCTGGGCCCATTCATACTCGGCCTCACACAGCCAGCCTATGCGCAGGATAATCAGCTCTCGTTCGCGTGGCGGCAGAGAGGATTTAAACAGCACGTGATTGCCAAACACCAACCAGCGGCGAAACAGATCGGGGTGATGGGCCAGCGTTTTGAAAATATTAAAGACCGTCCCCTTGTCTACATTGGGCTGCAAGGTCTTCTTGATCTCATCAGTCCAGTCTTCCGGTTCAATAGGCTCCAGACGGGGTTTATCGAGTTTCATGCAAGTCTCCTTTCCTCATCTCTGTTTGAGTGAGGGGAGCATAGCTTGAGTCGACGGGAAGTGCCAGGGAAGGAATTGTAGAGCGGCGGGGGCTTTGAGTAGGGTGGGTCCACAGGCGTCCAGTGACCCACCCTCCACAAACTCTATTGTCCCACCCTTAATCGCCGCGCTCATCGAGAATTGCACACAACCCCTGAAGCGTCTGAAGCGTGACTTCAAGGTCGTGCAGATTCAGCTCCCGGCCAAATTTATTACTCCACTCGATCTGGGCTTGATTGATGCCTTCTATTGTTGAGACGCCTTCGTCACTGAGCCGAAGAATGGGCGAGCGGCGATGGTCAATATTATCCGCAAATTCGGCCAGTCCTTCTTTCACCAATAGGTCGGCAATACGCTGTACGCCTTGCCGCGATAAACCCATTCGGCAGGCAATCTGGGGCACGGTGCGGGAGTCGCCCCAAATAGCAGCCAGCACCTGCCAGCGTACTGGAGTTTGACCAAACGGACGGGTGAGATGAATCAACATTAACCAATATTCTGAGCGGAAAGTCTCGTAGGGTGGATCCTCAGACTCTACTCAGGAGATGTAAATCCCCTCTTGCCGAGCATTCCGGAAAAGAACAAACTCCGCAGCTTCGTAGAGCTGTATATCAACGGGAAGTGCATGAATTAGACGTTCGACTTCGAGTCGAAGCGGATACAATACCTCAATGATGGTTCGAAGTTCCTGCCCGAGAATAACCGGACCTGAGAGAAGGACAAGAACGTCAATATCACTATCTGGGGCAGCATTCCCTCGGGCTTCAGAACCATACAGGACCACCCCTTGGAGACGGTCTTTAAACACATCACTCAGAGAAGTCTTGATTCTTTCTAGCAGACTCCCTCTATCCGTACCCTCTCTCTATCATAGTCTTGTTGTTGGAGGGTATGGATAGAGGGCATTCTTTATATGAGCCAACGCTCACTTCGTACACCCAAGCAGATCGAAGCGGCTGGCAAAGAAACGGCCAAATCGGCCGCGCGCAGTTAAGACCGCCTTCGGGACTTTGGTGTCCACCCACTCCAACCACGCAGCGAACGGCAGATACACATACGCTACCATCACAGTGTTACTTTCAAAGTCAAAATCAAACACCCACTCTTGTCCGATATGAAAGGTAACTAAGGCAACGCCCATTATGGTTCGCAACGTCCTATTGAATAACCCCAGAAAGACAAAGCCTTCGACGAACAGCGTAAACGCTTGGGCGGAGGCCGCCAGGTAGACATTTTCGACGAGCCAATCATTGGGGAAAAAATCAACTCGATGCCACGACAAAAGCCACAGCTGCAGCGAGACGCCGTTAACCCAGCCTAGACCGGACACCCATATTTTGTGCCAGCCGACAAACGCATAATAGACGGAAATATAAAAGATGCTCAGGAAAACGAGCCAGTTGGGCGTGGGTGGCGTAGTCCAAAACGTCCCTTCGCGTAGCGAGTCTTTTATCTCCCGCGCGGCAAAGTGATACCAGCAGCAGTGTAGGATCAGGATCATATTCGTCACCTGAAAAATATGATCGTGGTAAAAAATATTCTCTTGAAACAAACTAATCAGCGTGATGAAACAAACGGTCGCAGCCCAGCTTGTGTATGGCAGGCCAAGTTGAAAAAACCACAAGACGCCGAACACGGCGAATACCCGTTGGATTAGCCTGTAGATAGTGCGATCTCCAACAAACTCGTCCGGCAGAAAGGCCAGATAGGTGACAATGTTGTCGCTCGGCTCGCCACTGGTATAGTAGTTCGGTTCGCCAAATGCCAGCCAATAGGCACTGCCCAACGTCACCCATAATAGGGTTTAGGCGTATAGCGGACGCGTCTGCTGCCAGAGCCAGGCCAAGCTCATTGTTTTGCCCTGCCTCTATCCTTCGTATGTCGTCCGGGTTTATATTTTTGAGCCTGCGCGTATCGAGCAAGCCAACGCCTAGGTCTTTTTTGCCATAGATATATTGCACGACCTTGATGCCTGGCAGATGTGGAAATTTCTCCAGCACGGACTCAAGATGACCAGTCAGTTCTTGTTTCGTGGGGACAACGCCAAAGGTATTGAACCCATGTCGATACGTCCGGCCGGCTGGCCAGTTCCGCCGGCCGCCCCAGTCACTACGATGCAGACCGAAGAGTCGCGGCTGCAACTTCTGCCCTGTAAAGTCAGACACTTCATAGCGGCAATAGAACTGTGGCGCACTCGGGAAAAGGGTAAAACTCAAGGGCGATAAACGGCACCGTCAGGTTTAGGACAACAAAGAGGCTGACAAAAGTCTTTTCGCCTCGCCCGACTGGGCTGTGCTTTCTGCCGTCTTTCGCGTGCATAGGCTCTACTGCTTTAACATCGCGTGCGGTACAAAGAGTTTCCATGCAAGCCACAACCACCAACAAAACGCAAACAATGCAAGCCTGGAAGCAGGCCCATCCAGATTGGCCTATCTGGATTCATACCGAGCACTCGCCTTCGGGTTGGGGATGGAATACGGTAGCCGCTCGCCTTCAGGACGCATCCCTCCTCCTTACGAGCCCAACATTCGACATGTCTGACTCCGCGCATGTGGAACTTAAACAAGTAGGCCTCCCCCGTTTCATCTTGGTTTCAAACCATTATCACACCCTCGGCGTTGATGAGTTCGTGTCTCGATACCGGAGTATCCAAGTCCTCTGCTCAGAGGTTGCAAAGCACCGTTTGACGCACAAGCTCCAAAGCCCGCTACAACATCTAGACGCCGCACAGGAGTATTTACCGCAGGAGCTACGGATATTAGAACCTGCCGGAACAAAAACCGGCGAGGTGTGGGTTGAATTGCAAAAAGAGAACGCCTCCGCCTGGATCGTAGCCGATGCCTTCTTCAATCTTCTCCAACATCCAAGCGGACTGATGAATCTGCCTGCGCGGCTGACACAGGTTACCCCCGGACTTCAGCTTGGCAAAACGTTTCGTTGGTTCGCCATCCGCGACCGTACGGCCTATAAACATTGGTTTGAACGCGCGGTCACACGGGCGACACCCACACTATTAGTGCCCGCCCACGGTAATGTGCTTCAGGACGCAGAGCTGGCACGGCGTCTTTTAACATTGGTGCATGCTCGGCTCTAAGATTAGGGAGAAGCGTATGAAATTGTACGAACATCCAGAGTCGGGCAATAGTCATAAGGTCCGACTGTTACTGTCATTCTTGGGCATTGAGTACGAATCGGTTGTTGTCGATCTCATGACCGACGAACAACATCAAGAACCGTTTCAGTCCATCAACCCACGCGGCGAAGTTCCCGTTCTCAATGACGATGGAGTCATACTGCGCGATTCCATGGCTATCCTCGTCTATCTGGCAACCAAGTATGATGAGCAAAGGAATTGGCTACCCAAAGACGTTGCGAGTACAGCCCGCCTCATGGAATGGCTGGCCTTTGCCGCAAGTTGGATTCAGTACGGCGTATTTACAGCGAGGGCGATTGTTTCGTTCGGTATTTCGGGCAATGGCCTGCCACATACGTTCAGCGGCAACGTCGAGGAGGCGCGCCTGCGCGGTACCACCTCGCTTAAAATCATGCAGCAGCAATTGTCCGGACAAGACTGGCTGTGCGGAGACGCGCCGACCATTGCCGACATAGCCTGCTTTCCGTATATCGCGCTCGCCCCGATGGGCGATATTTCTTTGGAGCCCTCCCCTGCCGTACGAGCCTGGATCGCTCGGTTTAAAAAACTGCCCAGCTATCTCGACATGCCTGGGCTGGAGAATCCAGCATATCGTAGGTCGGATTAGCGTAGCGTAATCCGACGACATGAACGGACACCCGAGAGATTCTTCGTCGCTTTGCTCCTCAGAATGACAGAGTCGCGTGAAATGACGATAATACGTCAGTCCTTGAACACGCCAACAAAGAATCATAGGCTGGGCGCTCGTAAAAAGGAGGGGAGGAAGATGGGAACCAGGACGAGCTTCTATCTCCGGCACATCATCCTAATAGCATTGCTGATGACACTATTGATGGCCCCG
>CAUZQN010000295.1:0-4759 GCA_963581605.1 uncultured Binatia bacterium (SeqCode) | reverse complement strand
ACGTTTTTTGAGCGCGTCGGTAAAAATGGCATTGACGAGGCGGACAACGGGGACGTCCTGAGTGGCTTGCTCCAACTCGTTGAGGTCGATGTCTTCCTGCTCTTGTAAAACCTCAATTTGCTGCTGGCCGCGCAGATCGCCCAGCACCTCGTCATACTTCATAGTTTGTTCGTAGAGCTGTTCGGTCGTGCGTTGGATCGCCGAATGTGTAGCGAGGGAAACTTTGATGTTATAACCGGTGAGGAATTTAATCTCGTCGACGGCAACGAGATTGGATGGGTCCGCCATGGCAATCGTGAGCGTTGAGCCAACCAGCTCGACAGGTAGAAGGTGGTATTTCTTGGCCAGGGCAGGCGGAATGAGTTGTGCGACCTCCTCAGGAATGTCCATGTCGAGGGGATCGACGGTGGCCAGGCGATACTCTTTCTGTAAGTAGGCGAGCAGCGCCTCTTCGGTCAAACAGCCCAAGCTGACAAGGTGGGCTCCCAGCGGACGATCGTGTTGCTTTTGGACTTCGCAGGCTTTCCCCAGCTGTTCCGGGGTAATATAGCTTTCACGGACAAGCAACTCCCCTAGGCGAGTAGCCATATTGTTTTGCCGTGCTCCCTCTCTACTGATTTCTCCACTCTGAGGGAAAATCGGCAGACGTACTGGGAAGTTAAGTTGGAAGCACAGGAGACGGTTGCGCTGGAAAAGCGCCGTTACGCAGAGTCGCGGAGCGCACGGACGAGTGCACGTGACATTACGCGTAGCGGGGCCGGCTGCTGAGTCCAGAGTTCGAACGCCAGTGCGCCTTGGTGCAACAACATGCGGCGTCCGTCTAGCGTCGTCCGCCGAGCCTGCAATGCGCGTTGTAAAAAGAGTGTGGGTTCAGGTTGGTAGACAAGGTCATAAAACAGACAGCGGCGTGGACTTGCCCGGTAGTCCAGAGGTGGGAAGTTTACACCGTGCAGGCCGAGTGGAATGCTGTTCACGACTAAAGCGGCACGTCTCACCAGGGCTGGATCTCCGAGTGTATTCAGTGAGGCCGTATGGATGCTGGTTTTTCCCAGCGACTGATAAGTATGGGCGAGCTCTTCGGCATGGGCTTGGGTGCGATTTACGATTGTAATCTGCGCACTGCCGGCCCGAACGAGTGCGACTAAGACTGCGCGCGCCGCACCTCCGGCTCCTATGAGCACGACCTCGCGATCCTGAAGCGAAAGCTTGCGCTCTTTGAGGGACAGGAGGAATCCGCGGCTATCTGTATTCTCTCCATACAGGCTACCTTGACGATTGATGACGGTGTTCACGGCTGCACACAGCTTTGCCTCTGTGCTGAGGCCGTCAAGATAGGGAAGAATACCTTCCTTGTGCGGTACGGTGACATTGATGCCGACCAAATTCAGGCTACGGATGCTTTGTGTTGCTTTTCCGAGGTCAGACGGGGGGACCAAAAACGGGATATAGATGTACGGCAGTCCGAGTGCGCGGAACGCGGCATTATGCATGGCTGGTGAACGTGTATGGGCAATCGGATGCCCAAAGATCCCGACCACGCGGGTTTCTCCGCTTACTGCTAGTGCGCGCATGGGGCAAAGCCAAAAAGTCGATGAAGTCGATACTACATACCCGGCGATACTACATACTCGGAAAGACAAAGATGCTGGTCGACAAGGTGGTTATGGGCCAGGCGCAACGCTGGGTGTCGAGGTCGATTTCTTCCGCGAGGGGCGCTGCGCTTTTACCTTCTGGGCCTGCTGCGCCTTCTGGGCCGCCTGTTCCTTGAGGACCGCATGCGCTGCGGCCAAGCGAGCAATAGGAACACGATAAGGCGAGCAGGATACATAGTCTAAGCCTATGCCATGGAAGAATTCGATAGAGGCCGGATCCCCTCCATGTTCACCGCAAATGCCGATTTTTAATCCCTCTCGGATGGCGCGTCCCTTTTTGACTGCAAGTTCGATGAGCTGCCCCACGCCGTCTTGGTCGAGTGTCGCAAATGGGTCTTGGGGGAAAATGCCTTGCGCGACGTACTCGGGCAGAAATCTCCCGGAATCATCACGGCTTAAACCCAGTGTCATTTGCGTCAGGTCGTTTGTCCCAAAAGAAAAGAAGTCCGCCACTTCGGCAATGTGGTCAGCCCGTAGCGCTGCCCGAGGAACTTCAATCATTGTCCCAATCGTATACTGGGGGGTCGCACCTTGGGCTGAGATGACTTCAGCGCAAACACGAGCGATCCGCTCGCGTAAGATTTCGAGTTCACGTTTGTGGCCAACAAGCGGCACCATAATTTCAGGTTGAACCTCGACCCCTTCCCGTGAGAGTTCACACGCGGCTTCCATGATCGCTTGTACTTGGGCTTCATAAATCTCTGGAAACGTAATCCCCAGCCGACAGCCGCGATGTCCTAGCATCGGGTTCAGCTCGTATAAGACGTTGCGTTTGGTTCGTAACCGCTCTACCGAAACGTTGAGTTTTTTTGCGAGGTCTTCAAGATCCTGGTCCGTCTGAGGCAGAAATTCATGCAAGGGTGGATCGAATAGGCGGATGGTTACCGGCAGGCCTGCCATAATACGCAGGATGCCGACAAAGTCCGATCGCTGCATCGGAACGATCTTCTCTAATGCGCGGACACGCCCGGCAGTGTCATCGGCAAGAATCATTTCTCGCACGGCATCGATTCGATCGCCCTCGAAGAACATATGCTCCGTTCGGCACAGACCTATGCCCTCCGCGCCAAAGGCCCGTGCAACCTGGGCATCATGCGGGCTGTCGGCATTCGCTCGCACGCGCAGGCGACGCGTGCGATCCGCCCAGGTCATTAGTGCCTTAAACGCCGGACTTTCAATTTTCGATGCGCTGGTTGGAACCTCACCGCGGAAGACTTCGCCCGTTGATCCGTCGAGCGTAATAAAGTCGCCGAATCGGATGACATCGTCTTGCCCTCGGACACGAAACACTTGCTGAGCATAATCGATTTCCAGTGCCTCACAGCCGACAACGGCACACTTCCCCATGCCGCGACTGACAAGCGCGGCGTGCGAGCTGGCGCCGCCGCGTACGGTGAGGATGCCCTCTGCCGCATGCATACCGTTGATATCTTCGGGTGAGGTCTCAATCCGGACGAGGATGACCTGGCGACCGGCTGTGGCCGCAGCCTCGGCGTCTTCGGCAGAAAACACGACTTCTCCGCTGACTGCGCCAGGAGAGGCCGGCAGACCTCGGGCGATCGGATCTTTGGGCGCATCCGGATCTAGAATGGGATGTAAGAGCTGATCGAGTTGAGCCGGAGCAACGCGCAGGATAGCGCTGTCCTCATCAATGCGCCCTTCGTAGACCATATCAACCGCGATTTGTACTGCGGCTGCTGCCGTGCGCTTCGCGGTCCGAGTCTGGAGCATCCACAGTTGTCCGTTCTCGGCGGTAAACTCAATATCTTGGGCGTCGTCATAGTGGGACTCCAGGGTGTGTGCCACCGCTTGGAGTTGCTCGAAACAGTCCGGCAGCTGTTCTTCCAAAGACGGATAGCGCTCTTTCCGCTCTTCTTCTGAGAGGCCTTCGCGCTGGGCGCGCTGGCGCGAAGCCGAGAGCGTAATTTGCTGTGGGTTCCGAGTACCGGCCACAACATCCTCTCCCTGGGCATTAATGAGAAAATCCCCATTCAGCTCTTTTTCTCCGGTTGAGAGATCGCGGGTAAACGCGACTCCCGTAGCGCAACTTTCTCCCAGGTTGCCAAAAACCATGGTCTGGATCGTGACCGCTGTGCCCCATTCAGCCGGGATATTTTCGATTTTCCGGTAGGTGACCGCGCGCGCATTATTCCACGAACCAAAAACCGCGCCGATCGCTCCCCAGAGCTGATCATGTGGGTCGTCGGGAAACGGGAGCCCGAGTCGCTCTTGGATCAGGTTTTTGAATGCGGTCACGAGATCGTGTAAGTCCTCGGCGGTCAATTGTGTATCGAGTTCGATGCCCTTGGCAGCCTTTTTCTTTTCAATGATTTGCTCAAACGGATCGTGGTCCGCCTTCGATTCGGGCTTCAGCCCGAGAACAACGTCGCCGTACATCTGGACAAAGCGCCGGTAGCAGTCGTAGGCAAAGCGCGGGTTCCCGGATTGTTTGATTAGGCCCTGGACTGCCTTGTCATTCAGGCCCAGGTTGAGAACCGTATCCATCATGCCGGGCATGGAGACCCGCCCGCCAGAGCGGATCGACAACAGGAGGGGATTCGTAGCACTCCCAAAGCGACGTCCAATGATCTTCTCGATTCGTCTCAGCCCGGTACGCACCTGTTGGGAGAGTTCCGGTGGGTAGGTGTGGCCGTAGGTATAGTAGTGGCTGCAGACTTCAGTCGTCAGAGTCATGCCTGGGGGGACCGGGAGACCCAGGCCTGCCATTTCTGCCAGATTGGCTCCTTTGCCACCGAGTAACCAATTGAGACTCGCCTCGCCGTCGGCTTGTCCGCCACCAAAAGAGTAGACGTAGCGCTTGCGGCGCAATCGTTTTTGTTTCCCGTTCATTTTTTGATTAGCCATATGTCGAATCCATTACTTCAACAATGCTGCGTATACACAGCCTCCGCTGAGAAAAAGAAGGCATGCCTGCAATCCCCTGAGCCGCGCCGCAGCGTCCCACCTCCGCCTGAAAAGCCGGGTCGGAAGCAACCATTCGTGTCAATTACACACCCACTCGTGCAGCTCAACGACCCCGCAGCAAATCCCAGCGACTGACACGTCTGCCTATTGAGATTGGTCCCGTCACACGCCTCCCCACTCTC
>CAUZQN010000294.1:0-4764 GCA_963581605.1 uncultured Binatia bacterium (SeqCode) | reverse complement strand
TTATACACCCACTTCCAAAATGGGGTGGGCAGCCGTGGCCAAAACTTACGCGAAGCGTGGATGGCCATATTCGAGGATTATAGGAAGACCTACCCCCAGCTTGCGAGCTATCTGTATAAGATGCAACACCGTGAATTACCGGATGGTTGGGACCAGGATATCCCCTCCTTCCCGGCTGATTCCAAAGGCCTCGCCGGGCGAGCAGCCTCAGGTCAGGTGCTCAACGCTGTGGCAAAAAATATCCCGTGGTTGGTTGGGGGAGCAGCTGACCTGGCACCGTCAACCAACACAAGGCTGACCTTTGACGAGGCTGGGGATTTTACGGCTGAGCATCGGAGTGGGCGCAACTTCCACTTCGGCGTCCGCGAACACGCCATGGGGTCGATCCTGAACGGGCTGTCCCTGTCAAAAATCCGTCCATATGGATCCGGCTTCATGATCTTTAGTGATTATGCGCGGCCGGCCATCCGACTCAGCGCGCTCATGGAGTTGCCGACGATCGCTGTTTTTACCCACGACTCCATTGGCGTTGGGGAAGACGGGCCAACGCATCAACCCATTGAGCAGCTTGCCTCACTTCGGGCCATCCCGGGCTTGATTACCCTGCGTCCGGCGGACGCAAACGAAGTTGCCGAAGCCTGGCGATTAATCATGCAGCTCAAGCATGAACCCGTTGCCCTCATCCTGTCCCGACAGGCGCTGCCGACGCTTGATCGTGAGAAATACAAGCCAGCCTCTGGCCTGACAAAAGGGGCGTATATTCTGGCCGATACCCCGGACAACAAACCCGATATTCTCCTGCTTGCCACCGGCAGCGAGGTGGCGCTGTGTGTCCAGGCCTATGAACAGCTCACGGCAGAGGGTATAAAAGCGCGCGTTGTGAGTATGCCGTCATGGGAGCTGTTTGAGCAGCAGGACCAGGCCTATCGAGACGGTGTCATTCCGCCCGATGTCACTGCCCGCATTAGTGTTGAGCAAGCGGGTACCTTTGGCTGGCATCGTTATGTTGGACCGGCGGGCAGGACCATAGGCATGCAAACGTTCGGAGCGTCTGCTCCGCTGAAAGAACTCCAAAAGAGGTTTGGTTTTACTGCGGAGAACCTGGTTGCCACGGCTAAAGATCTGGTAGCAAAGCAGGGTGGCGGATCTGCATAAGCAGCGCTGTGCCTGGCGAGTAACATGACTCTAGCCGAGCGCGCACTCGAATTTGTGAAAGACGGTGATGTGGTTGGACTCGGTACGGGCCGGGCGGCAACTGCCTTTGTCCGCGCCCTCGGTATACAAGTCCAGGCTGGTTTGCAGATTCGCGCTATTCCGACCTCTCAGGTGACCACAGACTTAGCCCGGGAACTTTGCATTCCGCTGACCACATTTGAGTTTGTCGACACGATCGACGTTGCCGTGGATGGGGCTGATGAAGTCGATCCGCAACTCAACCTCATAAAGGGCTATGGCGGTGCGCTGGTGCGCGAAAAAATCGTCGCAGTAGCGGCGAAGCAATTTGTTGTTCTGGTTGGAACAGAAAAACTGGTCTCTGTTCTGGGCGGGCGGGGCAGACTGCCGGTTGAGGTTGTCCCATTTGGAGTGGCAACCTGCCTGCGACGTCTGCGCACTTTATCCTGCGCGCCCACTGCACGCCAAACCGAAACCGGACTGTTTGTGTCCGACAACGGCAACGCCATTATTGATTGTGGAATCAGTAGCATTGCCCGTCCAGCCGAATTCGAACAGAAAATCCTGTCGATTCCCGGCGTCGTTGGTACTGGACTGTTTGTCGGCATGGCGCATACCGTCCTTGTCCAGGATGGGGAAACCGTCCAGGTGCGAGAACGCAACCAACTAGGATAACGACAGAGCCCTGACTATCGAGAGAATAGACACATGCACATAGTGCAAAGAGGCGGGAGCACGATATGGCAGCGCTTCCGTGTAACTGCCGACTGAGAGGAGTCCGTGTTATGCAACTGGGTATGATTGGTTTAGGCCGTATGGGAGGAAACATGGTGCGCCGGCTGATACGCGGCGGGCATGAGTGTGTTGTATATGCAAGAAACCCGGACAGTGTCAAACAGTTTGAACAGGAGGGCGCTAGCGGTGCCTCTTCGCTGGAAGACTTTGTGCAGAAACTGACTCCACCACGAGCCGCTTGGGTGATGATTCCTGCCGGCGCCGCGACGGATAAAACCGTGGGCGCACTTGCTGAGAAAATGGACGCGGGCGACATCATTATTGATGGTGGCAACTCCAACTTTAAAGATGACATCCGGCGTGCCAAAGAACTGCGCCCCAAAGGCATCCATTACGTTGACACTGGCACAAGCGGGGGGGTGTGGGGTATGGAGCGCGGATATTGCCTCATGATCGGCGGCGACAAAGAGTCGGTGCAACGGCTTGATCCCATTTTTCGGACGCTCGCACCCGGCGAAGGTGATATCCCCAAGACGCCTGGCCGTGAGAATATGAAGGGGACAGCCGAGGACGGCTATCTGCACTGTGGTTCGGCTGGCGCCGGTCATTTTGTCAAAATGATCCATAACGGCATTGAGTATGGACTGATGCAAGCCTATGCCGAGGGCTTTGACATTCTGCGTGGTGCGAGTGCCGAAGGATTAGAATATCAGTACGGGTTGAATTTACCGGATATCGCGGAATTGTGGCGCCGGGGCAGCGTAGTCGGATCGTGGTTGCTAGACTTGACGGCCATGGCGCTTGCCGAAAGTCCGGAGTTGGCAGACTTCTCTGGCGAGGTCCAAGATTCCGGTGAGGGCCGCTGGACGGTTGAAGCGGCGATTGAGGAAGCTGTGCCGGCTGATGTCCTGTCTGCAGCGTTGTACACACGTTTTCGCTCGCGACAGTCCCACACCTTTGCCGAAAAAGTCCTGTCGGCCATGCGGTTTAAGTTTGGCGGACACGTAGAGCCGCCTAAGGCGGGCTAGCATCCTGCTCGTTCTGTCCTTGACGGATGCCTCCACTTCAACCGCTACGAGCAAATAACGAGGATACTGCAGTATGGATATGGAGACGGGAGTGAAAGCTAAAGTTCATGTGACCAGTAAGAGTAATGGAGATCCTGGCTCTGAACTTTTTCGAGCCAAAGATCCTTTTACCTTGGTCATTTTTGGCGCGTCCGGCGACTTGAGCCGCCGAAAATTGATCCCCGCCCTCTACCATTTGAACGCGACAGGCTATTTGCCTGACCGCTACGCGGTGGTCGGCTTCTCCCGGACAGAGATGACGGATGATGCCTACCGCGACACCATGCTCGGGGCGCTCCAGGAGCACGTTGACGCCGGCTCCAGCGCCGTGCAAGCGGATAATGCCTTAGTCCAATCGCTATACTACCATCCAGGCAACAACGACAATCTGGAATCCTTCACGGCACTCAAAGCGAAGCTCGACGCGATTGAGGCGGAACGCAACTTGCCCGGTAATCGCCTCTTTTATTTGTCGGTTGCGCCGGAGTTCTTTATCACCGTTATCCGGAATTTATGCGAAGCCGACCTCATCCGCGACAAAAACGCCGATACCTGGTCTCGCATCATCATCGAAAAACCGTTTGGTCATGATTTGGACAGCGCCCAGACGCTGAATACGGATGTCACGGCGTTACTGGATGAGAGCCAGATTTACCGTATTGACCACTACCTGGGCAAAGAGACGGTTCAGAATATTCTCAGCTTCCGCTTTGGGAATTCGATCTTTGAGCCGCTGTTTGATCAAAAATATGTGGACAATGTCCAAATCTCTGTGGCCGAAACCCTGGGCATGGAAGGTCGACGAGGTGCATACTACGATACCGCTGGCGCCATGCGGGACATGGTTCAGAACCATATGCTGCAGCTGCTGTGTTTAATTGCTATGGAGCCGCCGTCTGCGTTAGACTCACATTCGATCCGAGATGAAAAAGTGAAAGTCTTGCGCGCCCTCATCCCGCTGTCCCGTAAAGAAGTGGCAGCTTCGACGGTCCGTGGTCAGTATGGGGTTGGAGAAAAAGAGGGTGAGGTGGTGAAGGGCTATCGCCAGGAAGAAGGTGTTGATCCGCACTCGACAACGGAAACCTATGTGGCGCTGCGGACCAAGATCGACAACTGGCGCTGGGCAGGCGTACCGTTCTTGCTGCGCTCCGGCAAACGGCTGCCTAAGCGTGTGTCCGAAATTGCGGTTGAGTTCAAACAACCGCCTCTGCACCTCTACCGCCAGCTCACCAACGATGACGATCTTGCACCGCCCAAGCCCAAGTCCAATGTGCTGGTGATGCGCATCCAGCCAGACGAGGGGATCAGCCTGGCCTTTGCGTGCAAGCGTCCGGGCATGCGGATTCAGCTGGAAGAAGTGAATATGGATTTTTTCTATCATACCTTTCAGCAGCGTTCGCCGGAAGCCTATGAGCGACTGCTGCTGGATGCACTCCGCGGTGATGCCTCGCTCTTTACGCGCTCGGACGAGGTGGAGTATGCGTGGCGATTTATTTCGTCCATCCACGAAGGCTGGGCAAATTTGCCGCCGCCGAAATTTCCGAATTATTATCCTTTTACTGATGGCCCTGATGAAGCCAACCGTTTGCTGGAAGGCAGCCAGGCCGAATGGCGGTCCTTGAGTGGGAGTCGTTACTCTAAATCTCTCAACGGGATGAGCCCCCCATGACGATCTATGTGCTTGCCGGGGACATTGGTGGAACGAAGACCAATCTCGCACTCTATGCAGTCGAGGAGCCGCAGCGCGTCGTCCTCGTCCGTGAAGCGTCTTTCCCAAGTGCTGACTATG
>CAUZQN010000293.1:0-4797 GCA_963581605.1 uncultured Binatia bacterium (SeqCode) | reverse complement strand
CTCACGGATCGCACCATACATATGTGTGGTCGCAATCTCGAGGACGCCTTCAGCGAGCTGACGGATATCCGCCAGGTTGGTTTGCTCAAGCAGGTGGGTTGCCGCGTTCGTCGCTAGCTCCGGCTGCAGACGCATCGCGCCGCCAACCAGCGAGTCTGGGCCGATCCTGCCTAGCAATAAATTGGCGTCGGTCACGGTGAATGCAGTTCCACCTCGGCCATAACACGCTGGCCCTGGCCGCGCTCCGGCGCTTTGCGGGCCGACTTTCAGCGAGCCATCTGGATCAATCCAGGCAATACTTCCGCCACCTGCACCAATACTTGTGACATCTACCTCTGGGACAATGATCGGAAACGCAATAATGACTTTACCGGTTGATATGGTCGGCTTATAGTCTTTGACCAAGCAGACGTCCGTGCTTGTGCCACCCATCTCAAAGTTGATAACCCGAGGCGCCTGGATCATTTGGCTCAGTGCTGCGGTCGCGCTCGCCCCACCGGCAACTCCAGAGCCGACGATACGAATCGGAGCTTCAATACTGGTTTCCTCACTGCACATACCACCAGCGGAACTCATGTACAGGACTTCGCCCGTGTAGCCTTGTGCTCCTAATCTGTCAGAGAATTGCCTGACATAATTACCAAGAATCGGTGCGACATAGGCGTTCAGCACAGCAGTCATAAAACGAGGATATTCGCGACACTCAGGAATGAGTGACGAGTGCGTTACCCATGCTCCAGGGATATATTGCTTAAGAAATGCTGCCGCTTGGAGTTCATGCTCAGCGTTGACGTAGGAATTAAGAAAGCAGACGGCAATAGCTTCAATTGACCTAGCTTTCAAAGTCGCGATAATGGGCAGCAGATCGTTGGTATCAAGGGGGGTAACGACCTCCCCTGTGTGCGCAATGCGCTCACTCACTTCGAAGCGCAACGAATGTGGGACCATGAAGGGCTTTTCTCGGACCCAGCGATGGTCGTGGAGCCCTCCGGTATAGCGGCGTGTATCACCAATTTCGATTTGATTGCGTATACCTTGTGTTGTGATCAGGGCAACCGTTGCCCCGCGTCTTTGCAGGATCGCATTGGTGGCAATCGTTGTGCCATGAATAATACGATCTATATTGGGAACGCTGTCTCCAAGACCGTCAAGAACGCCTTGCACCAAATCGTCAGGCGTGGTCGGCACCTTGCGCCACGAGAAGGTACCCGTCGTATTGTTGAGATACACAAAGTCAGTGAACGTTCCGCCGACATCGATACCTACGTTAAACATGGGGTCGAGCCTCTTAGACGGAACCAGCCGGAAATGCTGTAGTGCGGCTGATGGGTTGATAAGACGCGGTGTGGAACTGTTTCGCTCAGGAACAGGACCATCATGCCCAAGGCAGGTAAAACTGTCTCTCGGACACATGCCCCGGATTGATCGAAAATCTGCAGCTCCCCCTGTGAGCAGATGCACCTTTCTTTGAGTTGAGCCAGGGTGTGTTCCGACAAAACAGCTTCAAAGATGGTATATCCACCATTGCTAATGTCATGTTTGACACGTTGAAGGTCCATCTCGGCACTCTTATGAGCAAATATGCGTATCTGGAGCTAATATCTTTAAGGGAAGGTCGTACTGACGAAGATCTTGGCGCTGATCTGGCTACTCGCTATCAGCGCCAAGATAGTTGCAGGTGGTTCTACATATAATGTGGGAGCACTTCTTCTCCGACTTTCCGAATCGTCTTCTTGAGCTCTTCGATCGGTAGGAGGCCTTGATCGCCCTGCCAAATAAACCACTCCGGATTACCCGCTTCGACTAACTTATCCATAGCGCGGCGAATGTCACTGGTCGTCCCAGCCAGAGCAAAGTTCGAGTCGATCATCCGATCAGGGGTGGCCTCAGAGGCCGGCAGCGGGTCCTCTCCGTACTTTTTATTGTCGGCTTCGGTTCGGAAGGCCTCTAGGAAGCCAAAGTGGTAGAAGAAATTCTGAAAGCCATAGCCGCAAAAGCCCGCCGCGAGCATCTTCTTGGCCGCATCTTGGGTATCTCCAGGGTAGATCGCTCGCAGCACCCCCAGCGACTCACCCAACTTGAGATCGCGGCCTGCGGTCTTGGCCTCTTCGACGTGAGTCTCGGCGAAAGCGTGGACCTGGTCATGGTCAGAAACGAATAAGGTTGGAACGATGTTCTCTCTGGCACACCAGCGGATTGTTGCCTCACTCATGGAGAAAGCTTGGAAGAGGGTGGGATGAGGCTTTTGATATGGCTTGGGCACGATGTCGATCATCTGGACTCGGTCGTTTTCACCGATCTCACCTGGAGAGCCATACTCACGCGTCCACTCATGTGCCAGCCAGGGCGTTCCTTCTTCATATGGATATGGATACTCGTAGTATTTCCCTTTGAAGCGAAACGGCTCATCTTTCCACGCCAGCTTCAAGATCTGAAAGACTTCCTCAAACGCCTCACGGTTACGAACGTCGATGTCGCTCTGATCGCTAGCAGTGGCACCGATGTGAATCTTCTGCGCCATTTGATTGAGCCAGCGGGATTGATAGCCACGGGCGAACCCGACATGCGTTCTGCCTTTAGTGAGCTGGTCCAGCCAAGCAATCTCAAGGGCGAGTCTCAGGGGGTTCCAGCCCGGCAGGACGTAGCCGATAGGGCCAACCTTAAGCGTTGAGGTCTGATTAATGACGTATTGAGTGAGGACGGGTAAACTCCCGATTTCCATGCCTTCGGTATGCAGATGATGCTCGGGGAAGCCGACTCCGGTGAAGCCTAGGTCTTCTACCATTCTCGAAATTTCAATGACTTCGTCGAACATTTTTTGCCACCGCTCGGTGTGGTGGGCAATAGGACGTAGGGTTTTACGCTCTTCGGGAGTGGCCGGAATTGACGGCAGAAAAAAGTACATAAACTTCATAAGAAATCTCCTTCTTGCTAACCGTCTCCTTACTTATATGATCGCCGGGAAGACGGCAATTCCTCAAGCGTAGCTCTTCGTAAAGAAGCGAGTGTTGACGCGAAATTTATTCTCCGCCAGGATGCGGATACTCTTGAGTAGGTGTTTGATGGAGAGACATCCGCTGTGGTAAATGCAGACTCCGTGGGCTTTTGCATCGCGGTCAATGTGATGAAAGGAGTATGGTATGGCAACTCGGAAAAATATTTCTTCTGGTTCTCCGTTTGAGCCGGCCTTCGGCTTCTCACGAGCCGTGAAAGTGGGCAACCAAGTCTTCGTCTCGGGTTCCACCGCGATTCAACCCGACGGCAGCGTTGCCGGCGTGGGTGACCCGTACGCACAGGCAGTCCAGGCGCTTAAGACGATTGAAGCGGCTTTGCAACAGGCTGGGGCGTCCATGAAAGACGTTGTGCGCACCCGCATCTTTTCCACGAATATTATGGGTCACCTCGACGCGCTGGCGAAAGCGCATTCCGAGGTCTTCGGTACCATCCGTCCCGCTTCAACTGCAGTCGAAGTCAGTCGCCTGGCCCATCCAGATTTGCTCATTGAGATCGAGGCCGATGCTGTGATCGAGTAAGGACCTGATCGAACCTATGCAGAGAATTTTTCGAACGCGTCCGCATAATCGGGATGCCAGCGTGATAACGCCGGACGATTGTCGACCAGGTCGCCGGCTGCCCACAGAATGCGCTTGTGGTCCATCTCAGGAGTCACGTCATCATCCGGGCAGATGATATAAAAGTCTCCGCGCTGCAGCGCGTCGATTAGTACATCTATGACTTGGTCCGGCATCCACGCGCCCGGCTGGTGCTCGCGCTTGCCCGTTGTCGTCCAGCCTGGCACGAGCAGATGAGCTGTGATCTGACAACCGTCTGTAGTGCGCAGCTCATGCTGTAAACCTTCCGTGTAGGCTTTCACCGCTGCTTTGGCGACATTATAGGCCGTATTCCCCGGTGGGTTGGTAATGCCTTGCTTAGAGCCGGTGTTCACGATCATACAGCGCGTGCCTTGCTCCAGCATAGCGGGCATAAACGTATGCACTCCGTTGATCACCCCCCACATATTCACATTCAGCGTGTCTTGCCACTGGGCATAATTTTTCCACGGACCGCCACCCAGGCGAGTAGCGGCATTGTTCATAAGCAAGCCGACCTCACCAAAAGTGTTGTATGCCGTGTCTTTTAACGATTCGAGATCATCTTTTTTACCTACGTCGGTGGGATGCACGAGAACGTCATCACGACCGTTTTTTGTGAGTGCGGCAACTCCTTCACTGGCAACACTCAGCTCTTCCTGTGTGATATCCGCCATACACACTTTCATGCCGACTGACGCAAAGCGTTTGCAGGCAGCAAGACCAATTCCGCTCGCCGCTCCAGTCACCACAGCCACGCGGCCTGGAGCTAGTACTGATTGGGGCATCGTCGCACTCTCCTTAGTTGTTATGGATAAACAGACGGTCGTTTACCTGAGTTTTGGAAAATCTGGATGGCGAAACGGCGTCCCTGGCGCGACGAAGGCCATTTGTTTCAGCGGATGTCGGTCGCCGCCGTGCTGGAGACCTTCGACGTCGGCTAAGCCGTTGTGGGGCAGGTCCGAGCAGAAAGTGTGATCGCCGAAAAAACGAAGCGACAGCGTCCGGCGGCGTTGGCCTGCGTAGGTCGGCGCGCCACCGTGTAACATGGCGGGGTGGAAGATGATGACATCGCCGGGCCCCATCGCCCACGAGACGATGGGCCACTCGTGACGTGCCGCCTCGATATCCGGCAACGGCGGCAGTACGCCTTCGTCGAACAAAGCGGCGCTCGCGTCGTCTGGATTAAAGGCCGCAGGATTAAACA
>CAUZQN010000292.1:0-4815 GCA_963581605.1 uncultured Binatia bacterium (SeqCode) | reverse complement strand
ACTGGTGCAACTGGTGCAACTGGTGCAACTGGTGCAACTGGCGTGACAGTCTGCTGAGCCTGGAGCATGGTCATGGGTTATATCAGAGATGAGACCAGACTTGGCCACGACTGACTGACTCTTCTTCCCAGGCAGAAAGATTCACGACCCCGATGCGGAAACCTGCCACTCTTTAATTTTTAGCACAACACGGTCTTTGAGGGTTGGATGGATGCTGAAGCTGCCTTCAACATGTGGAAATGCTTCATCCCGCATGACCACACCTACGCCGGATGCATAATGCGTAACGATAGTGACTGTCTCGCTGGTATTTTTATACGTGATTTCGACACAGTGTTAAAATGTTCCGGCAGGCACTATGAGTTTTTTATCGACAGCCGTTACCTCAAAATGTCCCTCCTTATTCCGCCAGGTTGCTCCAGCCGGTAATGGCGATTTGAGGATAAATGGGAACTTTGCGATGGTGTTGTCCAGGGAGTCTGGTTTATACATGGAACGGCGGATCCCGCTCGGGGTCGGGACAAAGAACAACTCAACGCCGTTTCCCCCCAGGGAGCCTGGTATCACGCGTACGACCAACGAGTCTTCCTCCCCTCGGAGGACTTCCCAGGATTCATCCGTCACTCTATCGTCCGGATATTCAGTGGACTCGTAGACCCAACGGTTACCGATACTGAGTGGGAAATATTGAGCTGCCGAGTCTTCCATTCCCGCGGCAGGGCTAACGATGAGCAAACCGCCGAGTGCAATCAGGGCCGAAGAAAAACTGAAAAAGACGTGCGTTTCATGATGGAATCCCTCCAGACGAAACAACTTGAAGCAGCATAAAAAGGTTCCAATGAGATGAGCCGTCTCGCTTTAGCGATGAAATGAGTCGTCTCTCTTCAGATAGATGCTCGTCCGAGGGAAAGCGTTACCCAAAAAGAAGGGAGATTTGTGAACGTTCGTGAATGTCGGCGAACCGCCGTGAACCGCCAGGCGAGGGAACCTCGCCCCTACAGGTGAAGATGCCAAGATGCGAACATGCATGCCAATATTGTCAAGATTATATAAATCCGCGTCGCCGTTAATGGGCCGCTTTTTTCTTCTTCTTGCTTTTGCGTTTGGCCGGCGTGAGTAGCGAGACATAACTAATACCGTCTCTATTGTCCGCCGTCGTTGGCAGATTGGCCGCCTTCCAGCCGGCATTGCCAGCTTCCATAATACTGACGTTGGTATAGCCTGCAGCAGTCAGCTTCTCCGCGGCTTGTTTCGCCCGCGGACCTTTTTCGCAACCGATAATCAGTGCGGTCTCTTTGGGACAGACGTGGTCCATAACCAGGTCAAAACTCTCATTCTGAAAGACTTCGTCCGTTGTAGGATGAAAGAACACGACCGGGACGTTGATCGTTTTACCTTTTGGGTGGCCCTGCACGAATTCGGCTACGGTGCGCACATCGACATAGGTCACATCAGCGTTATTCTTCAGGCGCTCAAACGCCTCTTGTGGGGTGAGGGTCGCGAGACTCATGCTCCAGCTCCTTACGCGGTCGGAAATTCCGGTGGGTCAAACTCGCGGACAAAAGGAGGAATAATGCGGCACCGTTCTCGTCCGTCTGCGGGTGCTGTGCCGGTCAGCGTGTACTCAATCTCAGCGTCTGTTTCTCCACTACTCTCGCTGGTACTGACTTCTTCTAGGTGGTGATGCACGATTTTCCCGTTTGGCGATAGCGCAAAGATACACTCCAAGATCTTCCGGGCAGGCAGGCGACCATATTCCAAGTGGATCAGAGTTTCACGTTTTTTCATGCTGCTCCCTTCCCAGGCCGGGGCATACACCGGCGCGCACTGACCCCATGTACTTACGGGGTTTTGTCTTGACAGGCAAACGACATCAGGCATAGCATTGCAAGCAACGAGGAGGGACCTCATTACTATGCAGGAAGTCAGACAGAAAGAACTCGTCAACGGGGAGGTCTGGTACCAGCCCGGAGACGAGGTGCCGAATGTTCCGACCAAGCTCTTCGCACTCCAAAATCTGTGCACTGATTGCAAGATGTGCGAGATCGCATGTTCTCTGATCCACTCACCCGATGGCATGCTGAACCCGGTCTGGACACGTATTAAAATCGACCACGCGCCCCAGGTCTCTCGGGTGTCAAAAGACGGCTTCGGATTCATGCCCGCGCTATGTCATCACTGCGCCAATCCGCCTCCGTGCGCCGAAGTCTGCCCGACGGATGCGTTCTATTATGATCCGAAAACACAAGCCGCGGTGATCGATCAGGATAAATGCATTCAGTGCATGGAATGCGTCCCCGGCTGTCCGTTCGACACCGTCTTTGTTGCCCCGACCGGCGAGCTGCTCAAGTGTGATCTATGCGGCGGCGACCCGGTTTGTGTGAAAGCCTGCTCCACCCGGCCTGAGATGTTAAATAAGGGTAAACAGTATTCTCGACTGCCCGTTCTCTTTTATGAAGATAAGGCCGCGTTCGGAAAAATCTTACGCCAGAAGCCGGAAGCGCGGGACGAAGTCGGCCTCATGCAGGCGATGTTATCAAAAGGAAAAGTGAGCTCAGCGGCGTAGCAACGTGGGCGCCTGTGGAGTGGATTACCGAAGACGTCTGTGGAGCGGAACACAGGGAAGACAAAGGAGCTGCCATCATGGAAAGTGGATTATTACGGGTAGATCTATCAACGGGAGAAATTAAACGCGAAATACTTCCGCATTCCATGTTCGAACGCTGGGTGGGCGGCTCAGGCATTAATGATTGGCTGTTGTGGGAGCATTTCCTCAAGCATGACATCACGTGCGATGCGCGTAGTCCGGACAACGTGCTCATCTTCGGTGTGGGTCCCCTGGCTGGTGTGGGCTCAGGAATCGGAGTCAAAGGTCGGCTGACGTTTAAAAGCCCGTGTTACGGGTCTTTTGGCGACTCGACCGGGGGTGGTAAATTTCCGTATATCGTCCGCTTTAGCGGCTATGACTATATCGTTGTGACCGGCAAGGCGCCCCGACCCGTGTATATTCATATTTGCAATTCGGAAGTGACTATCTGTGACGCGGCGCATCTGTGGGGCAAGGACAGCACCCAAACGCATGAAGCCCTGAAAAAAGAATTAGGCGATTATCCCTCGGAAGCGTATACGCTCTCGATAGGCCAGGCGGGTGAAAATCAGGTTGGTATCGCCGGGGTGATCTCTGACGGCTGGCGCATTCATGCCCGCTGCGGCGGCGGCGCTGTCATGGGTTCAAAGAACCTCAAAGCCATTGTTACCCAAGGCACGCAGGGCATTAAGATTGATAACCCAGCGGGTCTGCTCGAATGGTCGGATGACTTTCGCCAGAAGCTCGACGCGAACGAAGCCGCTTACGGCTTTAAGCGCCGCGGCACGCTGGGTGCAGTCGAGATGTACCAAAAGATCGGCGGCAATTTCTGGCGCAATAACCAAGGGGCGATGTTTCGTGGTGACGAAGTGAACTCCGACAACTGGGTTAAAAAATATCATAAATACTCGGAGGTGTGTTCGTCCGACTGCTATATCGCCTGTGACGGGCGCTATAAGATCGAAGGCCATGAATCAGACAAGGCCCAAAAGTATATTGGCGAGTCTTTTCGGCATCCGGAATATCTGACGACGGGCAGTAGCGCTGGTGCCTTGGATGTCCGCGACTGGGCAGAGGTCGCCCATTGGGGCAAGATTACCAACGAATACGGCATCGATAATCAGGATTTAAGCTGCTCGATTAGTTTCCTCATGGAGCTCAAACAGCGTGATATTATTTCTGATCGCGATGTGGAAGAGCTGTTCGGTAAACCCCAGAGTTTGGAATGGGGCAACATGGAAGACATCGAAGCCCTAGTTGAAGATGTGGTCTATCAGAAAAATCCTTTTGGCTGGTTGTTCCGGGATGGGGCCTATCATGGCGCCCTGCGCTATTCGGAACAAAAGGGCCAGAATTTTATGAAGTATGCCATGTATGGCAAGGGCGGTGCGAGTTTTACCGAAGAGATGCGGGCTTTCCCGACCTGGATGAACAATATGGCCGTGGCTTCGCGTGGTGCCGACCACCTGAAGGGCATCGGCCTTATCGAGAAATTTCAACGCAGAGATTTGTCCAAGGCCTACTTCAACGGCCGGACGGAAGCTGCCGATCCGACGATACCGGATCTCAAAGGAGCCAGTTCGGCTGTCCTGGAAAATCAGGTAGCGCTGCTTAATTCCTACGGAGTATGCCTGTTCCACTGGCTGCTCGATCCGCTCAGTTTTGCGCCGGAGAGCTATTACGGCGAGGTGTATGCGGCAGTGACCGGCATTGATCGGACCAAGGAAGAACGCATGCTGGACGGCGAGCGCATTTGCAATCTCGAAAAGGCATTTAACTCGCGCATAGGGATGCGGCGTGAGCACGATACGATCTGCGAGCGCTGGATGCATGAACCATGTCCCGAAGGACCGTACAAAGGCCGTGTAGCTGGCGACATGTTTGAGCAAGTCCTGGACGAATATTATGAGTGGCGTGGCTGGGACAAGGACACTGGTCTGCAAACGCGTAAAAAAATGGAAGAGCTAGGCCTGGAAGATGTTGCCGACGTGCTGGCAGCCGACAATGCCATGGCAGGCGAAAGCCGCAGCAGTCGAGCGGTGCACGTCAAGGTCAACGTCTCTGATGTCGGTATTCCAGATTGATGTCGGTATTCCAGATTTAGGAAAGGACACCAACGTGATTACAGTCCAAGCTGAGTATATGGCTCGTTTTAAAGAGATTACGCAGGTCACGCGCGAGACCATCCAACTGGAGCAGCCCAGCATGGCGGAGCTGGCGCAGATCCT
>CAUZQN010000291.1:0-4820 GCA_963581605.1 uncultured Binatia bacterium (SeqCode) | reverse complement strand
CCCAAGTCCCAAGTCTTCTCCTCCCTGCTCCTAATCCCTAACCCCCAACCCCTACCGCGGCCTCCTTGGCTTTGAACATTTCCTCTCTTTCTGTTACAGGATCGAATCAATTCTTTGAAAGCAGAAGGAAAACCTATGGCAATAGATTCATTACTCATCGACTGTGACGGACATATTCTCGAACCACCTGATCTGTGGGAGCAATATATTGACCCGCAGTATCGTGACCGTGCTCTGCGCATCCGCGTCGATAAGAATGACGGGTATGAGTATGTTGAGATCGATGGCAAGCGATCCAAGCTGAGCCGTCCGGGCACTCTGGGTACGTTGGGCGGCATGGGCAAGCAGGTGAATGAGGCCACCCAGCTGCGCGAGCGAGCCATGCGGGGTGAAATCAAACCCGAAGAGGTGCGGGCGCTGCTGCCAGGACCGGAGCAGACATATCTGAAGGGGGCCGCTTTCGGCACCATGGATATGAAAGAGCGGCTAGAGCTGCTTGATCGTGAGGAGATGGCAAAATCAATCCTGTATCCGACGATAGGCCTGCTGTGGGAAGCCGAGTTGTTTGATCCCGAACTGTCCGCTACCTATTGCCGGGCGTATAACCGCTGGATTGCCGACTTCTGTCGTGACTCAGGCGGACGGCTGGTCCCTATCGCCCATCTTTCGCTTGGTGATCCGGCTGAGGCAGCGCGTGAACTCGAACGTGCGGTGAAGGACGGCTGCAAGGGGGCCTTTGTGAGTCCGTTTACGATCTCACGTATCCCGCACGGTGATCCGCGTCATGACGCAGTGTTTGCAGCAGCCCAAGACTTGGATGTGCCTCTCGGCATTCATCCCACGTTTGAGCCGCCCGAATGGGGCATACACCAGCGCTACGATAAATTTGGATGGGCTATGTGGTATGTTGACCTCTTTGCCGGCCAGGGTGTACAACACGCCTTCGGTACGTTTTTTCAGCTCGGGGTCTTTGACCGTTTCCCGCGCTTGCGAGTCGTAGTGCTGGAATCACAAGCCGGCTGGATCGGCTACTTCCTGGATCGTGCTGATGCGATTTTCAGCGGTACGACGCTCGGCGCGACCGTTCGCCTGAAAGAAAAACCGTCGTACTATTTTCAACGCCAGTGTTATATTTCTGCCGACCCTGGAGAACGGACCATCGCTTCCCTGACGAGCCTGGTCGGTGAGGACAAATTCTTCTGGGCCAGCGATTATCCGCATCCCGACCATCCGGACAATTATCTCGAAGAGTTGCAGAAGATGATTGCTCCTATGAATGACACCGCCCGGCGCGGTATTCTGGGCGAGAATGTTGCCAAAGCCTATAAGCTGAACTGAATCAAAGGAGGTATAAGGAGACAGTATGGCCGACCAAGACATTAAGAGGGCCGTGCAGGATATTGAGTGTCCGGTGTTTGAGCAGCCTGCCTTCACTACCCCACCTCCTCTGGAAGAAGCGACGGTGGCCATCGTTACCTCGGCGTCGCTGCACCATCCCGACCAGGATGACTTCGCCCCGAAAGATACCACCTACCGGGTGCTCGACGCGTCGCGGCGCGACTATCTTGTTGGCCACTGGAGCCCCAACTTTGACACGGCAGGTGTTGCCGCCGATCTGAACGTTGTGTTTCCCCTCGACCGGCTAGATGAGCTCGCTGCCCAAGGACGTATCGGCAAAGTTGCCGACCAACACTTAGCCTTTGCCGGTAACCAATTTGACCTGGCTCAGATTCGGATGGACGGTGGCCCTGCAGGTGCGGCGTTTCTCAAAGAACAGGGCGTTGACGTAGTGCTGCTCACCCCAGTCTGACCGCTGTGCACGCGTACCGTGTGTACGCTGGCGCATATCTTTGAGGCAGCTGGAATGGCGACGGTAGCCCTTGGTTCGATCCGCCAACAAATGATCGGTACTGCGCCGCCGCGCGGGTTGGCGTGTGACTTTCCGTTGGGGCGTCCCATCGGTAAACCCAATGACGCGGAGTTCCAGCACAAGGTGCTCGCCCACGCGTTCTCCATGCTGAAGCGAACCGAGCCAGGTGTCGAAGATTTTCCCGAATCCATTCCAGACGAAGGAACTGAAATGCTCGTATGTCCACTTCCACCCAGGCACGATCCTGATGCCCATCCCGCTGTTGATGAGGCACGTGGCCTACGGGTGGCCTACGACCGGGCCATCGAGAAGTACGGTAATCGTGTCGGGGCCGGTCGAGCTATCAGTGCGGACGATGTCCCATCTGCCATTGAATCGTTTATTCGGATCAGCGAAGGAACGCCGTGGAAAGAAGCCCAGGTTCCCGGCGTTCCAGCCCGCGTCGCCCAGGACATTCGCGGCTACTACGAGACGGCAGCATTGGCCATTGTCGATCATACGCCGGCGGCCTGGGCGGGTCTGCGCTGGTTTCGTGATGCAACCCAAACAGGCAAAGTTATCCGGGCGGCTCAGCAGGCCATGAAAGATGCCGACGTCCGGCGGGACTTGTGGCTCTTCTTGCTGCCTATGGATAGTATGCAGGACTAAAAGGAAGACACAGATATGGCTTCTTTCTTATCAATAAATGACCCTGAGTTCTGGAAACACTACCCCGAGGAGCTGAAAGACTTGGCCGGGACTCCTCCAGAAGGCATAACCGGACTGGCCTATTTTTTGTTGGGTGACAGGAAAGACAACCCACCGACCGTGGTGACCCTGCGCATGGGGCCGAACTGGGTCTTGCCTCGACACGCACATGACTGCCATCGCTTTGAAGTCGTAGTACAAGGCAGCCTGGACGTGGGAGATCGGACGCTCAAGCCCGGAGACGTGATGATTAGCGAACCAGGCCTCGCCTACGGCCCACATATCGCTGGCCCAGAAGGCTGCACGACTTTTGAGATCTTCAGCAACCACCGCGCCTCGTATGTGACCTTCGTTGATACGCCAGAAGGGCGCGTCGAGTGCGACATGTCGACTCCGGAAGGGCTGAAGAAAATGGAGCAGGTCATGCAGCGGGATATGGAGGCGCAGGCGCAGGCGTAGCGGAGACCAGCATAATCCCTTCTCCCTTGAGGGAGAAGGTTAGGATGAGGGGGAATCAGGAAAAACTCCCCCTTCAGCTAAGAATGGAATAACATAAATTTGGCCCGACCCCACCCGCCGGCGCGCTGCTCCAATCCTCATCTTGCCTGCTTGAGCCGAGTTAGAGCCCCTCGACCAAGACGAGATCGCCGCTGGAGCCAGTTTGGCGTAACTTAATAAGCGGGGCGTACTCCGGGTCGTTGTACCACGCTTGTGCCTTCTCCATGGACGGGAACTCAATAACGACCCTCACCCTTGATGACGGCGCTGTTCCTTCCTTGACCTCCGTCTTCCCTCCGCGCACCAAATACCGTCCCCCATGCTTCTCCACCAGAGCCTCGACCTTCGGGCCATACTCTTCCAACCATGAGGGATCGCTCACATCTACTGCACCGATAAGATAAGCTGGCATAACTGTGACCTCCTTCGTATTTCCTAAAGTCTCATCTCGCCTATCGTATTAGTCGAAGGCGGTAAGTCAATCACAACGAAAGCTTCGCAATGTAAAAAATTGTAAAAGGAGACTGCTTCTCCCTCACCCAAACTTCGGCATGACCTGCGGGGCGAACAGCTCCATTGAGCGTTCGGACTGAGCTTGGGTCAGACTGCCCCAGGCAAATGACACCAAAATATAATTGTAGCCGCTCGTCTCAAAGAAGCTGGCAATGGCGCCCTGCATTCGACTGGGCAATCTTTCGCTCGGCCCGCTATCAGCTCGTATCGGGCGGAGGAGTAGGATGGCCATGAGCTTGAGTGTGCAGATCGTGGCCTATCTTCTCTTTTTCTCCGCACATGGCGACACCACGCCGGTTGCCTGCCCTTATTGCCCAGGGTAAGACAGAACCATCAGAATAACCGAGGGAGCGTAACGACCATGGCATCAGATATACAGTTCCACTACTTCCACGGAAGAGGCATCGGAGAGCCGATCCGCCTGCTGTTCACCGTGGGTGAGATCGAATTTACAGACCATCGTTATACCGTGGACGAATTCGCCGATATGGCGGCGTTCAAAGCACAGCTGCCTTTCGGACAAATGCCTGCCCTTGAGGTAGACGGCGTATTCATAGGGCAGACGGACAGCATTGCGCGTCTAGCTGCGCGCTTAGCTGGTTTGTATCCGTCGGATCCTATTGAGGCAGCGCGCAGTGACATGATCGTCGTGCACCAAGCGGAAATTCAGTCTGCCATCGCAAAGATGAGCTTCGATGGCGTTCCCGGTACTCCAGAGATGAAAATGGTTCCGCAAGAAGAGAGGCAGAAACGCATCGCCGCATTTTGCGAGACGAAGCTTCCCGGCCTTCTGCTACGTCTAGAGCATCTGGCACAGGAATCCTGCATGGTGGGGTCGCAGCTGTCGTGGGCTGATATTTCTGTCTTCAATCGGTTGAACCAACTACTCGACATGAATGAAAACGTATTGCAGCCTGACTTCCCAAAACTGCAGGCGGTATACGAAAGAGTCGAGGCGTTACCGCAAATCCAGTCATGGATGCAGATGCACAAAGACGACTATCCCAGATGCAAAGCAGGGGGCTAAGGGGTATTTACGAAGCCGATCAACTCGATGTGACAGGTCTCAAACCTTCCGACGTGAAGGGATACGGAAGAAGATGCTCTTCCGCATTCAAGTCGTGAATCGAAGCACAGCCTAGGAGCCGCATGGTATCCTCAATTTCTTTTTTCAGGATGGCAAACGCCTTGCGAACCCCCGCCTCGCCACCCGCCCCAAGACCGTATACATATGCCCGTCCAGCCAGCACGG
>CAUZQN010000290.1:0-4823 GCA_963581605.1 uncultured Binatia bacterium (SeqCode) | reverse complement strand
CACTATGCGTGGGTTTGCGGAGAACATTGCAGCAAATACCGCAGGGTCTTCGCATGCAGGAGATATGGCCGTTGCCGATTGGCTGACAAGTCCCGGCCACCGGCGCAGTATGGAAGGCGCTTATGACCTCACTGGAATTGGGGTTGCTCAAGGACCCACCGGCGCCTACTTCTTCACACAACTCTTTGTGAGAACGCCGTCTTTTCGTCCAGGAACAGCTGGAAGCGATACAACTGATAAGAGTGCTGCCCCCGCGCCACGTGCCGCGAGGATCGAACAGCGAATCGTTGAAACCCGCCCATCCCCTACCTACAAGAGGCCGTACAGAAAACCGCGTTACGAAAAAGATCCGCGTAAACGCCCCGGACGAAAAAGAACCGTACAGGGGTGGGTGCAAGAGTTGGATTGAGCCCTCCGGGGCAGAAAAAACGATAGCTATATTAGTATAGGATAGGGTTGCCCCTACAATCTCTCTTTCTGTTAGGAGCCGTTAATATCCCCGCAGCCGTGCCCAGCGATCGCGGTGCCAGGCGGCGTCCCCAAAGGTCATCTCGGCCGCTCGGGCACGTTTCAGGTAAAAACCGGCGTCATGCTCGTCCGTCATGCCGATACCAGCGTACATTTGTACACTTTCATTCGTCGCTAATATAAAGGCATCAGAGCAGCGAGCCTTGGCTAAGGAGACGAGTAGAGCAAGATCTGCTTCTCCCTCGTCTACGGCATTGGCAGCCGCCATTACGGACGAACGACACAACTCGATTTCCATAAAAACTTTGGCAGCCCGATGTTTGAGGGCTTGGAACGAACCAATCACCACGCCGAACTGTTCGCGCGTTTTGAGATATTCAAGCGTGTCATCAAATATCTGACTCATCCCGCCCAACATTTCCGCGCACAAGCCGACGGTGGCCAGATCAACACTATGCGACAGCGTCTGCAAGCCTTGGCCTGGGGTGCCAACAATACGCGCGGCACCGACTTTGACCCCGTCGAGGTTGACCAAGGCCGCAGCCCGGCTGTCGACTCGGGTTTGTGGTCTGATGGTCAAGCCGGGGGTATCCGGCGTGATGAGAAAGAGCGTGATGCCGTCTTGCTCGCTCTGCTCTCCGGCCGTGCGGGCCGAGACGATAAGCGCATCAGCATTCTGTCCGTCCAAGACTTGGATTTTTTCGCCAGACAACCGCCAGTCGTCTCCCTCAGCGCTGGCTTGGGTTGTTACCCGATGTAAGTCGTAGCGGCTGCGCGCTTCCTGATAGGCGACTGTCAGGATTCTTTCACCTGAGGCTATGCCGGGCAGCCAGGTTCGTTTTTGTTCACTACTCCCGGCTTGAGCGATCAGTTGACCGCCTAAGAGCACTGTTGAGAGAAAGGGCTCAGGTGCAAGGTTGCGGCCGAGCGCTTCAAGGATTACGGCCAGCTCGGCTAAGCCCAGGCCGGCTCCGCCATATTCTTCAGGAATCAGAATGCCCGTCCAGCCGAGCTTGGCCATCTCTTGCCACAGGTCGGGTGAGTAACCCACACTGTCCTGCGCATCTCGCAGAGCCCGCATACGACTGACGGGAGAATGGGCTCGCACGAAATCCAGTGCGGTTTTTGCTAAGAGTTCTTGGTCTTCAGTCAGAACAAGTGTCACGATGTATCTCCTAGTCAGGTAAACCCAACACGCGCTTGGCAATAATATTGAGCTGAATTTCGCTCGTACCGCCCTCGATACTATTGCCGCGCGAACGCAACCAGTCACGCGTCAGCGTGAGCTCATGCTCTGCAAACCCCGGACCTTCCCAACCTAGCGCCTGTGGACCGGCAATCGATAACAGCAACTCAAGGCGGCGCTGATTCAATTCAGTGCCATAAATTTTAAACATCGAGCTTTCCGGCCCTGGCGGACGTCCGGCTTTTGCTGCATCGCGGGCGCGTTCGGTTGTGAGCCGAAAAGCCCGGCCGTCCATTTCATATTGGGCCATCCGGCTTCTAATTACGCCGTCGGCAATACGGTCGCTATCAAGACCGATATGCTCTTTGGCCCAGTCGCGCATGCTACGGCCTTTACCCGCCGTGGTACCAAAAGCCGAGGCGATCATATTGCGCTCATGGTTAAGCAGCGCCTTGGCGACCGTCCAGCCTTTATTGACTTCAAAAATGACATTCTTGGCCGGCGTCTGGACATCGGTCAAAAACGTTTCACAAAAAGGCGACGCACCGCTGATGAGTTTAATCGGTCGGGTTTCAACACCCGGCGATTCCATATTCATCAAGATAAAAGTGATGCCCGCTTGCTTTTTGGCATCCGGATCCGTGCGAACCAGCATAAACATCCAGTCGGCCAGGTTGGCAAATGAAGTCCAGACTTTCTGGCCGTTGATGACGTAATGATCGCCCTCAAGGATAGCGCGCGTTTTCAGCGAAGCCAGATCACTACCCGAACCCGGCTCAGAGTAACCCTGGCACCAGCGAATCTCACCGCGAATAATGCCCGGTAAATGCTCATGCTTTTGCTCTTCTGTGCCGTATTGCAGCAGAGTCGGACCGATCATGGTCAAGCCGAAACCGATCAACGGAGCAGGCAGTCGGAGGGTATTCATTTCCTGCAGAAGAACCTTGGCCTCCTCCTTGGATAACCCACCCCCGCCGTACTGAGTCGGCCACTCAGGTGCAGTCCAGCCACGCTCGGCCATCATACCCATCCAGACTTTCATGTCCGGATTCGCATAGGTCACTTTACGTCCGCCCCAATTCCCGTCAAGTAGCGTATTACCCACACCCCTGAGAGAGGCCGGGGCGTTGTCGTCGAGCCACTTATGCGTTTCAGCACGAAAGGTCTCGAGGTCTGCCATAAACGATTCCTCCTCAATATATAAGGGCGACCAAACGGTCGCCCTTATTCGAGCAAGATTGTGCGCTTTGGACAAGCGCTATGGGGATCTTACGCAGCCGCGGCGGCCGGCGCTGGCATACTGAGCGGTTCGGGTTCCGCCAATGGAGTAGTGTCCCACTTTTTGAGTTCCGGCAGGACGTGTTTGGCAAAGCACTTCAGGCTGCCCTCGGCCTCGTCATACGGCATACCCGCGTAGCTGAAGTTGCCCATGATGGCTTTCATATCGATCGTATCGCGCATGAATTCGATCTTCCTCAGCACCTGGTCGGGAGTACCCCACGGCATGAGTTTGACGAAGTCTTTGGCTGCGCCATCCATGCCCTGTTTTTCAATATATTTCCCTACATTGCTGTAGAATTCATAGCCCTTATGCGAGCCAAATTTCTTGCCTGTCATCTCATAGTGCTTCATGGCCGTATGATAGTAGGCGCCGATCCACTTATAGGCGTTCTCTTCGGCCCGCTTGGCATTTTCATCCACATAGAAGAAACCACCACAGAACGGCTGGGGAGGTTTTGTACCAGGCCGCTCCTCTTCCCAGACCTTGTGATAGACCTCGAAGTCGCCCTTGACGACATCCCAAGGTTTCTGCGGGATGACCAGTAGGCCGATACCGAGCTTAGCCATGATCGGCATGGACTCCGGAGAGACGGCTGCCGCATAAGTGCGACCCTTAAAGGAGTAGGCGGGATAGGGGCGAATATCGCGGCGGGGCTGCTGGGTCGTCAGGCCGCCCTCCATATAACCTTTCTCCAGGCCATTAATAAGGAGTTCGGCGTATTCAACAAAGCGTTCGCGACCTTCGTTCTGATCGATCCGGAACCCGTCATACTCGACCCGCGCCAGACCACGGCCGAAACCCAGAATCATACGCCCACCCGACACATGGTCGAGCAGCGATATCTGTTCGGCCACCCGAATAGGATCATGCCAGGGGAGAACGATGACCATGGTTCCCAGCTTGGCGGTCTTGGTTCTGCCGGCCATATAGGACAGGAACTGCACCGCGTCGGGACACATGGTGTAATCGGTGAAGTGATGTTCAATAGACCAAATCGAGTCGAAGCCGAGGGGCTCGGCCATCTCGGCCATCCGAAGTTCCTCACGATAGACTTCGGCATCAGAGCGTACATTGCCTGGATTTTGGAACACTGGGGCATAACCAACGTGCATATTACCCTCCTTGCACAAGGTTTAATGATGAATTGTCAAGCTCATAGTATAGGCAAGCCTGTTCCGTTCGCCTAGTCCCTCTGGCTATGTCTGGCAGGGAAATTTTAGAGGAGAGGAGGAGCAGATTACTTGAGCAGGAGAAATTTCCTCTCTTGGGGGATACTCCGCAGTTCAGACTTCGAGCAATTTAAACGAAATTGCGCTCAAAAAGCCGATGAGCGTACTCAGGCCAACCACACTCCGCTGAAAGCAGACCGAGCCTGGAAACGCGCGACTTCGCGACTCAGACCGGTATGGACGAACGCAACACTGGCGATACGCGTAATAAGAAGTGAGAGAGCAATGATAAGAAGAAGAGAAACAACTGCAGCGATGATCGTGTTTCCTCATACGAAAACGTCTATGGTCCCCCGCCTTCAATGCGCTCATGTTTCCACGGCCGCATGCGAGATGCGCACCGGGAGCTCAAGAGCCGGACGATGCTCCGCGCCGTGGTCGCTTTTTGCACCTTGAACACGCAAGCTGTAACGGCGAGCGAACGGGTAGGCCGTGGCGCCGTGGGCGACAGTACTGAGCAGGACCGTAAGCACGACGACCCTGGAAATCGCTTCACTATGCAGGACGCCAAACTCCTCGACAACAATGAGGACGAATAAAATAGAAGCGAGGCCCCGCGGCCCGAACCAGCCGAGAAATGCCACACTGACCGGGCGTAGTCCAGCGCCCAGTCAGTTCAGCGCAACCGGCAGCATCCCGATAATGGTCAAGCTCAGGG
>CAUZQN010000289.1:0-4829 GCA_963581605.1 uncultured Binatia bacterium (SeqCode) | reverse complement strand
AAGGACAAGTCCTACCTCTACTACGATTGGATGTGTCGAGATTTCTTCCGTTTCATGAAAGATCAAGACAAGGAGCAGACTTACTGGAAGGCCCCCGGGAGTGGTCGGCCAAGCAGAAGTGGAGGGACATCTTTGGAACATCATTCCCAGACTAACGATACCTCTGATTCTCGGTCGATTCTCGAAGGCCAATTGCGGGAGTGCTTCGGTCGTGTTGTGTACTCGCACAAGACGCATGAGAAGTGTGCGGACATCCTTCTCTCTCGACTGTCTCAGATTAAGCTGTGGCAAATCATACTCTCTGCGGTCACGACCGGCAGTTTCATCGCCGCCGTGTTCGGTGCGGGGAAGATCGGGGCATTGGTCGGTGTTCTCGTATCGACGTCGCTGCTCGTTTTGAACGCGTACACAAAGAACTACGATCTGGGTGAGCTTTCCCAGAAGCACAGGCAAGCTGGCGCGGACCTGTGGATAGTCCGGGAGAAGTACCTCTCCCTCATAACCGACCTGCGAATGGGAGAGAAACCCATCGAAAGGTTGCAGACAGAGCGAGACAGTCTCCTTGAGGAACTACATGCGGTGTACTCAGGAGCCCCCAGTACGACATATCAGGCGTACAAGAAAGCTCAAGAAGCACTCAAGCAGCTCGAAGACATGACATTCTCTGATGAGGAAATTGATACTTTCTTGCCGAAAGAACTCAAAAAGGGCTAACAAGTGTCTGCACCGGACGCTGAACCCCCGTTTTAGTGGACACAACAGTCTAACGGAAACGGAGGAAACAGATGCCAACCGTTAGACATGCCTTTGGTAAAAGGCGTCAGATCTTAGTAAAAGGGGTCAAATTTTTACTCTTGACTATTAGAAGCACAACCTCCAGGCGACAGCGGCTGAGCACAGCGTTCGCTTCTCAGATTATAACTTTCATAGCAGCCTCGATTAGGTTATATTATTACCTTAATGAAATACGAGGTTCGGATCAACAAGAAAGTAGCTCGCGGTTTGACGAAGCTACCTTCTGATGTTCAGAAACTCTTCTTCTTACTTGTCGCGGATCTCCAGGTAGATGGCCCGATTCAGAAGAGCTGGCGGAACTTCTCGCCGCTCGGGAAGGATAGCTACCACTGCCACTTGGGCTATAGATACGTGGCTTGCTAGACCTGCCGTAAGACAACTATAGCAATCGAGGTGTATTATGTTGGCTCTCGTGAAAAAGCCCCATATTGAACTCTCCATGCATGGCGAGCATGTTGAGGAACTGCTCGCCTGGATCAAGAAGAAGTACGACGTAGCCGTTCTTGCGGAAGAACCAGAGGACGAACTCATCCCGATCGAGAGTACCGAGTACTGGCAAGAAATGGAGAAGAATCGCATCGGCAACCTGCTCGGCGGTGCCCGTTTGAAAGCTGGGTTGACCCAGGCCCAGCTCGCGGAAAAACTGGGCATCCGCCAAAACATGATTAGCGACTATGAAAGGGGCCGGCGCGTCTATTCCGATGCGATGGCCAAGCGCCTCAGTAAGGCGCTCAAGCTAAAGGAAGAACACCTCAGATATGGAAGCGAACCGAGCCCCATGTCAGGGAAAAAGGGACGTTCTTGAGTGAGCGGAAGGCATGGGACAGTCGTACGACTCCGAACCATTAAGGGGAAGCTATGGCTGAGTATGTCATCAAACGTCCGTTGAAACGCACCCCAATTCATCCAGGTGAAATCATGCGCGAGGATGTCCTCCCAGCGCTAGGACTATCGGTCAGTGAGGCCGCCCGGCGGCTTGGGGTGTCGCGCCAGCGACTCCACCGTATTCTCGCTTGTACGCACCCCATCTCAACTGAGATGGCACTCCGGATCGGCAAGCTTGCTGGCAACGGACCAGGACTTTGGCTGAGAATGCAACAGAGCCATGATCTGTTGCACACGGAGCAACGGCTGAAGAACGAGCTTAAGAAAATAGAGCCCGCGGCGGTTGAGGGAGCTAGGTCCGGCGTCTAACTCACCCTCCTGTGCGGCCGATGAGGACGTCGGAGCGTGCCGAACCGGACATGTTTCCTCTGCCGTCAACCTAGATTGGCTTGCATCCACGCATTGAGTGGAGCAAGCCGGGAAAGCAACGCTGACACATAGTTTACACCTTCACTTCCCTTCAATGCGTCGGGAATCTCGACATATCCGACAAGGTGCGAACGATCACCGACTTGAGCTTGAGCAGGTCTGCCCAGTCCTGCTCCGCGTCATAACCTCGCGGTACCCTCGCCAATGTTGCAGGCTCCAGTTTGCAGCCAATCGATGCGGTGTTTGAAACCGCCTCCAGGAAGGCCGACCGGGCGTGTTCGTCGGATATCCTGTGCCGGTAGCGTTCGAGTTCCGGTGGTGTCAAAGCCCATTGTCCCGCTCCGTAACCCAGGCAGTCCGGATGCAGCACGAAATAGATGGCATCAATGAGACGAGCAAGATGATTGCGAAGTATGTATAATATGCATATATTAATCTAGTGGAGGCCCGCTTCGACCCCAAGAAAAATGCTATCAACCTACGGAAGCACGGCGTGTCGCTTGTTGAGGGAGATGGGGTCTTGAATGATCCTTTGGCGCTTACCATCGAGGACGATTCGGCACAGGGCGAGCAGCGGTTTGTCTCTATCGGATGAATACCTTTGGCCGTTTGATGGTCGTTGTCCATGCGTATCAGGGCGACGACATTCGTTTAATCTCGGTGCGGCACGCGGAACCCAAAGAGAGACGAGCCTATGAAAAAGGAATATGACTTTTCCAAAGCCAAGCGTAGTGCAGTGGTGTCAACAACGGGCAAAACTCGGATCACTATCCATCTTGATGATGAGATTTTGGCACACTTTCGCACCTTGTCAGAGAAGACGGGACGAGGCTATCAAACACTGATCAATGAGGCACTAAGCGCATATACCGGTCGCACTGAACAGCCGTTGACCCCTGAGGCAGTGCGGCGCATTGTGCGTGAGGAACTCTCTCTTCAGGGCTAAGGGCGGACCAGGGACAGGCACCAAACCTCGGTATCACTCACCGTTCCCTCCTCTCCAATCGGCGTCCTCTAACAAGGTGACACCATGAATATGTATAACCCAGCCCATCCGGGCGAGATTCTCAAGGAACTGAGCTCGGCATCTGGGTGTGAGTAGGAAGACCCTCCCCAGGTGCTTAATGGGCGTGGCGCAGTTACCCCGGAGATGGCATTACGGCTCGAAATGGCGTTCGGCAAACCGAATGCGGTACACTGGCTCAGACTGCAAAACGCCTATGATCTATGGCAAACCCGCCAGCAGTCCGCAGCCATACACGTAACACCCATTGAAGGGTATGCCACCTGACTGCGCCCTCTGTAGTGGCCGTAAAAGAATCAGACCGCCAGAAGCTCTTCTTCCTGCTTGTCGCGGATCTCCAGGTAGATGGCCCGATTCGGGAGAGCTGGCGGAACTTCTCGCCTCTCGGGAAGGACCTGATCGTTTACGAGTTTGTAGGAAAGAATGAGGTCCGCCCCCAAATTGCAGAAGGACGCAGGCACCTCGATTCGAACTGAGCTGCGGATTATCGAAAGAAGCGGCGAAGCGATCGGAACTCTTCTTACGAGTTGGCCTGCGGGATTTGGCAGTGTTTGCAAGGTATCTTAGACTGTCTCATTTTTATTCGGTGTCGAGAGCCATCAAATGACTAGTGCAATCTCAAGAACAGGGTCTGGCTTAAAAGAAAGTGAACGGGCCTATCGCATCTCTTCGGCAGCGGCAAAAGTCATTGCGTTTGCCCCTTTTGTCATTGTGTTTTTTCTTTGCTTTTCTGGGCAATCCCCATAACTCGGTCTTTCATTCGTTGGATGTTATTAGAAAACCATCCTGTGGAATTGTTGACCTTTGTGTCTTTATTCTCTGCAGGAATTATGGGCTGGACGTTGGCCTGGAAGGCAAAGAATAAGGAAAGGGAAATCCTTGTCGTTGGATTCTATGCAGCATTTTCAGCGGGACTCCTTTTTGTTGCGATGGAAGAGGTATCGTGGGGTCAATGGCTTTTCGGATTTGAGCCTCCAGCGGCTATTAAAGCCATTAACAGAAAAGGGGAGTTGAATCTTCACAACATGCAAGCCTTTCATGCACCTTTTGAATTCCTCCGTGTAGCATTCGGCCTCGGAGGTTTACTCGGTGTGTGGCTCTCTTCTCGACGACACACTCGGAATATAGGGGCGCCAGCCATCCTGTCATCGTGGATTGTGATCATCGCTATACTCGCTGCACTGGATCTCCGTAATTATTATGTACAAAATCCCGTTCACCTCATTTTCATTGCTGCGGAGAAAATGGTTGAGATTCTGGAGTTACTCATTGGCCTGTCAGCATTTCTTTACATGTGGCTTAATGGAAGGATGCTTGCGGATGAAGGGGAAGAAATAAGCACCTTCGGGGAGCCAGGAAGCAAGCCTGAGGCCGTGTAAGAGCGCCCAGTGAAAGCAGCGAGGTGGAATGATGGCAACAGCTCGTAAAGCCTCATATGAGACTGTCCGCCAGAGTTATCCTGCCTGGAAAGCCTACCAAGACCAGATTAACTCGCCCTATTCATATTTCTGGGAGCCGAGCGCTTTCCGTCTTTCCCCTTTTTTCATTAATCACGGAGTCCGTGCGAATACGGTCACCTTGCTGGGGTTAGGGGCTCTCATCTGTGGGCTCGTATTCATTGTCTTGGGCGCCGTAAACACCTGGAATTACGTGGTCGGCGTCATCCTCCTGCACGCTGTTCTTTTGCTCGACAACATTGATGGGCATGTCGCTCGTTTTACCGGACAGACGAGCCGACTTGGGGCGCCGTTGGACG
>CAUZQN010000288.1:0-4832 GCA_963581605.1 uncultured Binatia bacterium (SeqCode) | reverse complement strand
ACAGATCGTCGTCCGGCCTATGATGACGCTGAGTATTGCTTATGATCACCGCGTTGCAGACGGCGTTGCGGCTTCGCGGTTTAGCCAGGGTTTGAAACAGGCGTTGGAGGATCTAGGGTCTGAAGTTCAAAGTTCAAAGTTCAAAGTTCAAAGTCTACCCCCCACCCCCCAAGAGCAGCTTGGAAAGCGAGAAGTACGTTCTGTTTCAGTCGGGGAAGGATATGAGGTTCAGGTCCGCAGTCAAAGCCATGCGTGGACGCTCGATGAGCCAACAAGCGATGGTGGAAGCGAGGCAGGGCCAGATCCCGTGAGCGCCTTTCTGGGCGCCTTGCTCTCGTGCATGACTATCGCGTTCAAAGCGGCCGCCCGCCGCCGCAAGGTTGCGATTGATCGCATTGAGGGGCATATCAACGCGACTCCAAAAGGCCACGTCAAAGAAATCTCGCTTACGCTGGAGGTATGGAGTCCCGCCTCGGAACAGAATCTCCAGATCCTGCTCGAACGGGCAGAGCGTGGGTGTTATGTCAGCGGGATGCTGAAGTCAGACAGCGCCTTCAGCGTAGATTTGACCGTCCACACAACACAGGCCGCATAAGTTCAGAAAAGAAAGGCGCACGCGAGCGCACCCCAGCAACATTACTGACTAAGAGCCGTTTTCAACGCTGCCGCTGCTTCTTGAAGCGCCTGCCCTGCAGGTTCGATCACCTTGGCCATGCCCATAAAGCCGTGGATCAACCCTTCGAAGCATTTGTATTCAACTGCTACCCCTGCTTCACGGAGTTTAGCTGCATACGTTGCTCCCTCGTCCCGCAATGGATCGTATTCTGCAGTGGCAACAAAGGCGGGCGGGAGAGAGCGGCATTGGTCGGTCGACGCTCGCAGCGGCGAAGCTAATGGATTTTGTCCGTCTGCACCACTGGCGAGGTATTGATCCCAGAACCACGCCATCATCTCAGTTGTCAGAAAATAGCCTTCTGCGTTTTCCTTGTGTGATGGCATATCAGATGCGTGAGCCGTGACCGGGTACATGAGAAGTTGATAGACGAGAGAAGGCAGGCCACTTTCTTGCGCCTTTAGGGTAACCGCCGCTGCCAGGTTAGCACCTGCGCTTTCACCACCAACAGCAATCCGAGAGGCATCTCCGTTTAAGGCTGCCGCGTTTAATGCTACCCATCGTGTCGCAGCGTAACAGTCGTCGACCGCTGCCGGAAACTTGTCCTCTGGTGCGAGTCGGTAGTCTGCAGAGATAACCATACAGGCGGCGAGATTGGTAAACGCACGGCAGGACGCATCTACGGTATTAATACTGCCGACTACCCAACCGCCGCCGTGAAAATAGACTAAGATTGGAAACGGTCCGTCTCCCTCGGGGGTGTAAATACGTATGGGCTGTTTCCCGGCAACTCCAGGTATCAGCCGGTTTTCGACATTGCCGACCTTCTCAGGGTCATCCGTTGCGCCCCGTGCAGCCTCCATAGCGGTACGCGCTTCCTGGGGCGACATGTGGTGTAATGGCGGCCCGGCGGCGGCCATTTGTTCGAGCGCTTTTGCGACTTGTGGATGGAGCGGCATAGCGTTTCCTTTCAGAGTTCAAAGCCTGCCCTGAGCAGGGTCGAAGGGTTCAAAGTTTAATGTCCAAGGTTCAAACTACGTGAGAAAATTGCGGACGAGTTTGGTAAATTCATCCGGCTTTTCCAATGGCGGACAGTTTCCGCACTGCGGCAGAATTTCTAAGCGCGAGCCAGGTATGGCTTGCTGGTATAATTCGCCACACTCGAGTGGAACGATCTGGTCATCTTGCCCCCACACAATCAGCGTTGGAACATGCACCCGACCCAATAGTCCAGGCAGGCTGGGGCTGAACATATACGGCTTCCAACAATAGCGGACGACGGTTTCTTGATTGCGCGCCCGGACTTCTCGTTCTTCCTTGGATGGCTTGTCTGCAAACAACTCTTCATATTCGGGGATCTGTTGCAGGTCGAAATAGGCAAGTTGCCGGGTCCCTTGCAGGCCATGCAGAAAGATATCGGTGATCTCCCCCTGCTGGGGTTGAATACCAGCGGCATCAATCAAGATAAGACCGTCAAGGCTGTGGGGCGACATGACTGCCATTTCCGCCGCCAACCAGCCGCCCATGAAGTGTCCGGCTAGTGTGACGTTCTTAAGATCGAGTTCATCTAAGAGCCACAGGCTGAACCGAGCCAAGTCGGCAAAGGTTTCTAACCATGGCGGGCGTTCCGACTGGCCGAAACCAGGACACGTCGGGGCGTATATGGTGAAATGCTCGGCAAGCTGTGCATGGTAACGTCGCCAGCCTAGATTGCCTTCGATGCTGTGCAACATGACGAGGGGTTGCCCCCGTCCGCCTTTGAGGAAGTGGGTGTTAGCTCCCGCGACTTTAACAAAGTGTTCTTCGTATGCTGTCATTTTTGTGTCTCTTCTTGGAGGGAGGGTCCACTCTTGAGTGTAAGGTTCCTACCATTCTGCTCTACGGTGCTTGCTCAAAAGGTCCTGGCAGATCCAGCTCTTTGCCCATTTCCTGTAGGGCGGGCAGGACGTCATGTTCCATCAACGCCAGGCAGCGCATGGTGTCCGCATGCCCGATGGTGCCGTCATTCGTCCACACACCAAGAATGCCTGGACGGACGACACTCAGCACTTCCCGTAATTTTTTTATGACTGTATCTGGATTGCCAACAATGACCCGATTGCTTTCGACTACCTTCTCCCAGCCGGCGGAATCGACGCCGCCGTACAGCGGGTCAGGCCGCAAGGAGTAGCGTTTGTATTGATCCACAATGCGTTTGGCTCCTTCGCGTGAATTATATCCAGGCGGGGCCATGAAATCGCCCGGCAAAGGCACACGGCCGACACCGGCATTGCCTATCAAAAATCCTTTGCCGACCTCATACGCCTTTTCGTCTGTGTCCTGCACGTGTACGCGGACCAAATAGCCGAAGTTCTGCGGACCCGGCTCATAGCCGGCCTCTTTTGCCGCCTCGGTGTAGATCTCCGTCAGGTCCAAGGTCACCTGTGGGTCGGTTTCGAGGTAGATATAGGGGTAATGATGGCGGGCGCACCAGATTAATGTCTCAGGGCTGCCGACGCCGGGAACCCAGATCGGCGGGTGTGGCTGTTGCAGCGGACGTACAAATGGGTTGACCACTCGAAACTGATAATGCTTGCCTTCCCAGCGAAACGGACCCGGCGTGGTCCAGGTTTTGATGATCAGGTCATGTGCCTCTTGAAAGCGCTCTCTATTATAGGCTGGGTTGGTATTCGTGGCCCAGCTTTCGATTCCTGTCCCGCGCACAAAGCCGGACACGAGGCGTCCTCTGGAAATCATGTCGATTTCCGCCAGCTCTTCTGCCAGACGCAGGGGGTTATCGAAGATCGGTAGGGGATTGCCGAGCAAGACGAGCTTGGCCCGTTTGGTCGTCCGGGCCAGAATCGCGGCTTCGAGATTCATGGCCGCGCCCATACAGGTCGGGGTATTGTGATGCTCGTTTAGCATCAGACCGTCAAAGCCGACTTCTTCGGCATACTCGTACTCGTCGAGATAGGCGTTGTAGAGATCTGCGCCTAAGGCCGGATCAAAATGGGAATTTGAAAATGTGAGCCGGACGGAGCTGCGAAAGCTCTGGCGAACATCCTCTTCCGAGTAGTCCACATATGCCCGTTCCGTAAACCGCATGAGAAACATACCGGGAGTCCCTCCTTTCTCTACCCGGACACTATCGTGTCCTACGCATAAGTATCAAGACGAAGATTAAGTCGAAGATTAAGTCGAAGATTAAGTCGAAGATCAAGCTGAAGATTAAGAGCAAGCAAAGCGCCAGACTTGACTCTTGTGAGCAGGCCGAGTAGGGGTAGCGGCAAAGGAGGACAGCTTATGGCCAAGACATGTGCGAAGCAGACGATCTCGTACGAATCCGCCGCAAAAATGGTGGCTGCCGCTGTGACAAAAGCGGCACAGCTGGGGTGTAAACAGAATGTGGCGGTGGTTGACGATGGGGGCAATCTCAAAGCGTTTGGGCGTATGGATGGTGCCGCGCTGCTTGGTCTTGAGGGCTGCCAACGCAAGGCGTTTACTGCGTTATTCGGGGTGGGAACCCAAGATCTGTACAACGCGATTAAAGAGGATCAGTCGCTGGTGATCGGCCTGTCGCACTTCTCGCGCGCGACGATGGTCGGCGGCGGGCTGCCCATTATCGTCGATGGCGAGATCGTCGGCGGGATAGGCGTTGGTGGTGGAACGGTTGATGAAGATGTTGCCTGCTCCCAGGCAGGACTCGATGCTCTGGATTGATCCCAGGAGTACGGCCGCTGCCTGAGACCTGTATTGCTACGCTGCGTCTTTCTTGAATGGCAGCGCTTTCGCGAAAAAACCGAGCGCCTTTTTTAGCTTTGATGGAGAATCTTCATCCGGGCTGAGGACTGCTTCGGTACAGGCCTGATCTCGTCCCTGCTCTTTAGCGTAGTATGCGGCTTGATCCGCCCGTTCGAGAAAGGTCTCAGGACTGTCTTCCGGACGCACAGTGGCCACACCTATACTGAGCGTCACCTGTAGGACAGCCGTTTCATACGACAAACTGGTCCGACGGACGAGGTCACATAATTGCTGCGCGATCTGAGATACTGACAGACTAGAGCACGTCTCATTCGAATGTGGCCAGCTTGGTCCCTATACACACAGAACTCATACAACTGAGACTCGTGCGTAGTTTGGCCGATCAGGCGGGATAGCCTGGCAGGACCATCTCAAGCAAGGCAGCCGACTATTTGGTCGTTTTTGAGGGGAGCTGATCTGGTGTGCAGATGCCTTTTTT
>CAUZQN010000287.1:0-4833 GCA_963581605.1 uncultured Binatia bacterium (SeqCode) | reverse complement strand
ATCTGAGCGGTATCTTTGAACCAACCGCGGCCATTGTCCAGCCTGCGCTGCTCGCCCGCGGTCTGCGGCGCGTTGCCCTCGAACAAGGAGTGCGTATTTTTGAGCGCTCCCCGATGGTCGCCCTTGAGCGGCGCACTCCACCCCAGGTGCGGACAGCCCGGGGCTCGGTGACAGCCGAGCGGGTTGTGCTGGCGCTGAATGCATGGGCCGCCCGCTTACGCGAGTTCCGACGTAAGATCATTGTCATTTCAAGCGACATTGTCGCCACAGCGCCGATCCCGAACCGGCTTGCTGAGATAGGCTGGCGCGACGGGCTGGCGATCTCTGACTCCCGGCTGTTGGTCAACTACTACCGCACTACCTACGATGGTCGGATTGCCTTTGGAAAAGGGGGCGGAACGCTGGCTTTTAGCGGGCGCGTTGGTCCTGCCTTTGAGGGAGCCTCCCCGCGCGCGGCGGAAGTTACGGCCAGCCTGCGGGTCTTGTATCCCTCCCTCGCCGAGGTGCCTATCCATTCCAGTTGGACCGGGCCGATCGATCGGACGATGAGCGGGATGCCGATCTTTGGTCAGCTCGGAAAACGGCCAGATATTCTGTATGGGCTCGGCTACTCGGGCAACGGGGTGGGGCCGTCGTTTGTGGGCGGTCGCATTCTGGCATCTTTGACGTTGGGGCTGGCTGATGAATGGGCTTCGGCCGGGCTCGTACAGGCGCCGGTCAGCAACTTTCCGCCCGAGCCGGCCCGTTTCATTGGTGGACTTATCGTGCGGGCGGCTGTGGCCCGCAAAGAACGAGCAGAGGATGCAGGCCGACGTCCTGATGCGCTAACCGTCGGCATTGCCGGGCTGGCCCCGGCGAGCCTGGTACCCATTCAAGAAACACCGACCAAACATTAACCGTACGTCTATATTCCCTAGGAGAGAACACGATGGCCAACAACGCTGAAGCCGACTATATCGAGAGAGACGCCGCACATCTGATTCATCCCCTGCACAATCGGGCCGCGCACAGTGGTGGCAAGGTATGGGTAGCAGGCGAGGGTGCCTTCCTTATCGACGCCAACGGAGACCGCTACATCGATGGCCTGTCGGGCCTGTGGAACAATACCGCCGGAAACGGTTGCCGCGCGCTGATCGAGGCAGGCAGCCGGCAACTCGGCGCATTAGCCTACGCGTCGGGGTATACGGGGAGCACCAACCCGCGGGCCATTGAGCTGGCGGAGAAACTGGCCGCTATCACCTACCCGAATATCAATCATTTTTATTTTACCTCGGGCGGCGGCGAGTCCACTGATAGCAACATCAAAATGGCACGGTATTTTTGGAAACTGAAGGGCAAGCCCGAGAAGATCAAGGTTATCTCCCTGATCTGGGGCTATCATGGGGTTACCCTGGCGGCCATGAGTGCGACCGGCATCAATGCCTACTGGCCAATGTTTGAGCCGAGGGTCCCCGGCTTCGTCCACATCCCCAGCCATTATCCGTACTTCTACGAAACACCTGAAGGTGTCGCTAGTCCAGGGATCGCGGCTGCTAACGAGCTGGAGCAAGCAATTCTTGCCGAGGGCGCCGAGACGGTGGCGATGTTCATCGCCGAGCCGGTGCAGGGTGCGGGAGGGGTGATCGTTCCACCGGATGACTACTTCCCGAGAATCCGCGAGATCTGCGACAAATACGATGTCCTACTCGTCTCGGATGAAGTCATTACCGGCTTCGGGCGCACCGGGAAGATGTTCGGCCTGGAACACTGGGGGGTGAAACCCGACTTGATTCAGTTTGCCAAAGCGATTACCTCGGGCTATTTCCCGCTTGGGGGCATCGGCGTGAGCGATGAGATTACCGACGTCATGCAGGCCAGTGGCAAACCCTGGATGCACGCCTACACTTATAGCGCGCATCCCACCGGGTGTGCCATCGCGGTGGCGATGCTCGACCTGATCGAAAAGGAGGATTTCCTGGGACAGGCGGCCGCGAAGGGCAAGCGTCTGCTCTCGGGACTGAAGGCTGCCCTGGGCGACCATCCGCATGTCGGCGATATCCGAGGTCTGGGGCTGATGTGCGGCGTTGAGTACGTCAAAGACAAAGCGACCAAGGAAGTCTTCGACGCCGCGGAGGGGATCGGAGCCAAGATCAACGCTGCCACCATGGAGCGCGGTCTGTTCAGTCGGGCTCGGGGCGACGTCTACTGCATCGCGCCACCGATTGTCACCGAGGAGGCCACTCTCGACCAGATAGTGGAAATTCTGGCCGATGCCACCAAAGCCGTGCTGGGCTAAAAACATTAGCCCAAGATGCTAAAATGTTGCTCGATGACCTCTCGTAATGCAAGAAAGAACCATACAGTTTGCACAGGACCGGGCAGATCATGAGGTGATACGCCCGACTCTTACAGCAGATCCTCCGAGGCAGGTCAGATGTGAACATCCGCTTTGACGACTTGCGCCAACTTCTCGCACATTTGGGATTTGCGGAACGCATACGAGGGAGTCATCATGTATTCCGGAAGCAGGGAGTTGTCGAGAAAATCAACCTGCAACGGGATGATGGTCACGCAAAACCTTATCAGGTCCGCCAGGTCCGCCGCGTGATTCTGAAATACAATCTCAGCGAGGATACATAATGTATAAATATGAAATCATTATCTACTGGAGCAATGAGGACCAGGCATTTATTGCGGAAGTACCAGAACTCGCTGGTTGTATGGCCCATGGGCAGACACAGGAAGCCGCACTCAAAAACGTCAATGAGGCAATACAACTGTGGGTTGATACGGCTCAAGAGTTCAATGACCCTGTGCCGGAACCCAAGGGCGAACGTCTGATGCTTGCCTAACCTCGCGCACCGGTTAATGAGGTAGCGAGCGTGCTCAATGCAGAGACCGTTTGGTGACATTCCCTACAAAGTGGCGGTCTCAGCGTCAAACAATGTGATGGACTCCTGACCAGAATTGGGCGAGCGATGAATACCGATCTGGCGGTTGTAGAGGCCCTGAGGACTGCCGCGCGAGAAATCGGAGGGACACGAGGAAAGGAAAAATCATGATAGAGAAGCAACCCGTCATGCAGCTCAATATCCGTATCCCGCACGCTCTTGCCCAAGCCCTCGAAGAACTGGCGACGGCGGAGCACCTTGAAAAGATCGATATTGCGAGACAAATTTTATGGGATGGGGTGGCGCAGCGAAAACAGACGTTGGCGCTCAAACTGCATGCCGAGGGCAAAGTGACCAAAACGCGAGCGGCCGAGATTGCTGGATTGTCAGTCTGGGAGATCGTAGACCTAGTCGAGAAGCACGGCCTGCGGTGGGATTACAGCGTAGAGGATGCGAAAGAAGAGATTGCGGCGGTGGTGAAACAGGCCCGACAACACAAGCGGTAAAAAGGACGCGGAGATGCCCTTTGACGAGGTGCTCGAAAAGGTTCTGGAGCTTCTGAAGCGGCAAGGCCGTCTCTCTTACCGAGCGCTGCGGGTTCGGTTTGAGCTGACAGATGAGTATCTGGATGCCCTCAAGGAAGAGCTCCTCTTTGCGTATCCACAGGTGACCGATGAAGATCAGCGGGGACTTGTGTGGACAGGGCCGGGAGCAGCATCCTCCCCCCCCCGACTCTCTCTTCTTCCCCCTCTGCTCCTCCCGCCACCTACACGCACCAACACCTAGCCGAGCGCATCCGAGCTGAACAAGCGGCCATGGAATCCCGTGGCGCAACCGACGGCGAGCGTAAAACCATCACCGCCCTGTTTGCGGACCTCAAAGGGTCCACAGCGCTTATTGAAGGACTCGACCCGGAAGACGCTCGTGCCATCATCGACCCTGCCTTACAACTGATGATGGATGCGGTGCATCGCTATGACGGCTATGTAGCCCAAGCGTTGGGCGACGGGATCTTTGCCCTGTTCGGTGCGCCGATCACGCACGAAGACCATCCGCAACGTGCGTTGTATGCGGCGCTCAGGATGCAGGAGGAGATGCGTCAGCATTCCGACCAGTCCCGGCTCAAAGGCGGTATCCCCTTGCAGCTGCGCGTTGGTATCAACACGGGAGAAGTCGTGGTGCGTTCTATTCGTAAGGACGATCTGCATACCGACTATGTGCCGGTGGGCCACTCCACGAACTTGGCTGCTCGGATGGAACAGATGGCCAACCCAGGCTCAATCGTGATTAGCGAGTATACGCGCAAGTTGACCGAGGGAAATCGGCCTCAAGGCCCTCGGTGCGGCAGAGATCAAAGGCGTGGAAGAGCCGCTCAACGTGTACGAAGTGCTGGGCGCAGGGCCACTGCGCACACGGCTGCAAGTCTCGGCTCGGCGAGGCCTGAGCCGCTTTGTGGGCCGGCACGCCGAACTGGACCAGCTGCAGCAGGCGCTGGCGCACGCGAAAAGCGGGCGTGGGCAAATAGTCGGTGTGATGGGGGAGCCCGGCCTGGGGAAATCCCGCCTGTTCCACGAGTTCAAGCTCACCTCACAAAGCGGCTGTCTGGTGCTCGAAGCGTTTGCCGTCTCACACGGAAAAGCCTCGCCGTATCTGCCGATTATCGACCTGCTGAAGAATTATTTCCAGATCGAACCAGGAGATGATGAACGGAGTCGGCGGCAGAAGATCATCGGCCAAGTGTTGGAACTCGACCGCAGTCTCGAAGACATCCTCCCCTATCTCTTTTCGTTGCTTGGCATTGAAGATCCTGCGTCCTCTCTGCAGCAGATGGACGCCCAGATACGGCGGCAGCGCACGTTTGGCGCACTCAAAAAACTCTTCCTGCGCGAGAGTCTCAATCAGCCACTCATCCTCATTTTTGAGGATTTGCATTGGATAGACGGTGAGACCCAAGGATTCTTGG
>CAUZQN010000286.1:0-4849 GCA_963581605.1 uncultured Binatia bacterium (SeqCode) | reverse complement strand
TATTACGGGAGAGATGGAGCACCTGTCAGACTACACTACCTGCAACCGGAACGATCCAGACAGCATGAGCATGCCGATGTCTTTCTCAGCATGCTCAACGTGCCCAGAGTGGGTCGGATGAGCGGGTGTTGCTATTCTGCTTGGCCCCTCTTTCCTGAACCTTTCTGGTTGGCTGCGAAGCGAATCGCGGATCTATCAAGCGCTGAATGCTCTTGGAGCTGGGGCGGCATGTTATGCCTCCTACCTCATTGGGTTTCTTCCGTTTGTTGTACTTGAGGGAGTCTGGAGTGTGATTGCGACGGTTGCGTTTGTGCGCAATCGTCGACCGTGACGAGTACGCCTGTATCGTATCGGCAAGATGGGGGAAGAGAAAGCTTGGCAGTAAGCTGATGTTAGCCTTTGTTAGTCTGCTTCCGGAGATGTTCAAGCAGCTCCGCTTGAGAATGCACCCCAATTTTACGAAAGATCGATTTGAGATGATTGCGCACAGTATTGGGGCTGATGTACAGCGAACCCGCAATCGTTGAGACGCGCTGCCCGGTGACGAGCCTGCTCAAAACATCTTTTTCTCTGGAAGAAAGACTTGAGATCGTATTCACCACGTCTTGTGGGAAAGGCCCATCTGCGGGTTCAACAACGCCGGCTCGTTGCAGAGAAGCGGAAATCTCCAACAAGACCCCTTCGAGACGGTCGGTTCGAGGGACTGCTGATTCGTCTCTGCCCGTCTGAGGGGAATCTGGCAGGGGGCGGGATTGAATCAGAGTCGAGAGGTCGGTAATGCATCGGACAAGGTTGTGCATGGAAAGGGCCAGCGTGGTATCCACCGTTGTCTGGAGCGTATCCTGAAGCGTATGCTTCGGCACCAGACTTTCCATGTCCCGTGACCAGTCTGCCACTCGTTTGCGTATAGTAAAAACTGCCTGGACGGCCCGAGAGCGGTTCACAGCTCGCTGTACAGCGGCTAACAAATCGTCAAAAACAAGAGGCTTGAGCAGATAGGCAGAAACAGGCAGTTCCAGAGCATCGATAGCAGAGCGAAGGGACGGATAGCCCGTGACGAGGATGACCGGGAGTCCTTCCGCAATTTGGGGGATGGTACGAATGAATTCCAAATCCGGATTCCCCGGCATCTTAATATCGGCGATAAGGAGATCGTAGTGACTCGCGTTCAGGTGCTCACGCGCCGTCGTTGTATCAATGGCACACGTGCACTCATACCCTTCCCGCTGTAAGAGAGCCGCCGTCGAGGGCAAGAAAGTCTCTTCATCGTCGGTGATGAGAATACGCCCAGCTTTTTCTAGTAGCTCCATAGGCTTTGGTATATGGGTTCAGTGGGTGTTGAGTATCACTGGCCGAGTTAAATTTTTTTATTTTCTTAAACTCTAAAGGATCCGATTAGCATCCTTAGTGCGAATTGAACAACACTAACCCTTATAGTCGCTGCGTCGTACCAACCCTTTCGTTGGATACGGTATCTGGGTGACCACAAAACGTCACCAGATAACGGGGGTAAAGTCTAGGCAGGAGCTCTCTTATTTGACGATCGCCCTGACGAGCGCACGGTCGAGGAGCTTTGCTAGCTGTTTTCCTGTCATAACGGGCGGGAGTACTTTTTGCGATCTCCCTCTGAGCAACCGGATTTTGGCCTCGATCTCCTCGACAAGCTCTATAACCTCAGACGAAAATAGGTGCGCAAACTGTATGCGTCGTTCTAGTGTTTGACTCTGGCCTGTATTATCTGTTTGTCGTTTGGAGACAAGGTGCAACTCGCACGTTTTATTCTGGAGGCGAACGTCAACATGAGAGACATCACGCAGTAGAAAATTCGTTGTTTCAAGGCCGCTGCCGCCAGAAGATAGGCCAGGGTCACAGGAATTAATGACAATGACCCGATAATTCGTTAGTAGGAGAATGCGATCATCGAGTCCTGCGGCTGTTGCCTGCAAGTTTTCATCCGGATTGAGGGAAGCGTGAATAAAATCTCTGAGTGCGGGCTGATCGATCGCATCGCCAATCGTTCTGATCATAGGTCGGAGACTCCTGTGGAGATCGAGAGGGCCATCGGCAAAACAGGCTATATTTTTACTTTTTGTCTGTCCTTGCTTGGTCTGATGACAATCTTTGTGTAGATGAGAAAGGGGAAAAGTATTCACTTGGTAAAGGGCAGTTATGCGGCGAATTCTCCTTTTTTTTAGACATAAGCGACGGCCCGCATACTTGAAGCCTGGCTTGCCGGGAGTAGGTCAGGTATATACGGCTGAAACGACAGATTTCTTCAGTGCACCCTTTGATCTGTGCATTGTTGATAGTACTTTCTTGCGTCAGATGAGAGAGACTCTGAGAGAATGGGGCGCTCACAGAAACCCTGCTCGAGAGCGAACTCTTCGGTCATGTCCGTGGAGCCTTCACCGGGGCGATTGCCGATAAAAAAGGCGTATTCGAGGAAGCATCCGGAGGGACGTGTTTTCTTGATGAGATTGGTGACATTAGCCCGAATATGCAGGCCAAACTGCTACGGGTTTTGCAGGAAAATGAAGTCAGACGAGTTGGAGGGCAGCGTTGGCTCCAGGTTGATATGCGTGTGGTCGCTGCCACAAATAAAGATCTGGCGGAATTGGTGCAGCAAGAGGTCTTTCGAGAAGACCTGTATTATCGTCTCAACGTTGTGACTCTCACCCTGCCTCCCCACCGCGAGCGGCGGGACGACATTCCGGCTTTGGCTCAGGCTTTCCTCGGACGCGCAAGTCGAGAGAATAACAAGCCGCTGGCGACAATCTCTGACGAGGCACTGGAGCTGCTTAGCACCTACGCATGGCCGGGCAATATTCGGGAGTTGGAGAACACCATGGAGCGGGCGGTTGCCCTGTCTCAGCGAACTGTTCTCGTACCGGATGATCTGCCGGAGGCCATCCGAAACCGGCAAGCGAGTGACGTGACACCCGAGGGAGAGAACGCAGATGCGTTCGTCCTTTCCGACTTTCCAACGCTTGAAGAGGTCAAAAAGCGCTACATCGTCAAAGTCCTGCATGATACGACCGGAAATGTCTCCCGTGCTGCTGAGGTCCTGGACGTTGATCGGCGGTCCCTGTACCGCATGATGGAGCGCTATCAGATCGTCTCGCCGCGCAAAAAAAGTTGAGGCACAATGCCGCAGTGTGCCCATAGTGGTGTGGAAGAGGACTCGCCGAAGACACCGGTTTCTTGAGAATTCCCCTTTTTTACCTCATACTACGCGCTCGCCATTCGGCATATCTTTTGCTCTGTTACAGAAGATTCTGGAAGGGGAGAGGTATATGCGCGTACTCGTTGTTGATGATGACGCGACCTTTTGCCAATTCTTAGCCGAGATGCTCGAAGCAAAAGGGCTCCAAGTCGAGCAAACAACAGATGGTTGGGAGGCTTATCAGCAGGTCTGTCGCCAGCGTTATGACCTGTACATCTCTGATGTGCGCATGCCCTTCATGTCAGGCATTGAGCTGGCAGGGAAAATTAAACAAACCGATCCCCACGCCAAAATCATTCTCATCTCCGCTTTCGTCGATCTCTCGGTTGAGCTGCGTCAGCACCCCGATGTCCACATACTCTCTAAACCATTTAGCGCTGACTGTTTGTGGCAGACCGTCTCTCAGCTCCTTGATGTGGGAGTACCGGGCTGGCGGGACTCGTTTCCTTTCTTGCTAAACCCTGTGCTGTTACTCTACCATCTGCAGTGAACGGTACCACTGTAGTATGGAGGTCTCGCTTTGAAGCGGAAAAGGACGAAATCGCGTTTCTTGCGCAACACATTGCTGACCGGACTCCTCATTCTTATCCCGCTGGTCGCTACGTATTTACTGGTCTCCTTTCTGTTTGACTTGCTGAGCGGTGCTGGTGCGCCGGTCATGAAAGCTCTATTTGGGCCGCTCAAACTGGAACGCTTTTGGTGGCTTGAGCCGATCACGCCATTCGTGAATATCTTTCTGGCGCTGGCCATTATCTTTCTCTTGGGCTTGGTTGGAACGAATTTTATCGGGCGGCAGGTACTTGAGGCGGTCAACACTATGATTTTGCGCTTGCCACTGATCAGCAGTGTGTATAGCGCGGTTAAGCAAATGGTAGAAACCTTCCAAGGCCCGTCCGGTAGCTTCCAGCGCGTGGTTCTCCTTCAGTATCCGCGCAAAGGCATGTGGGTGATGGGCCTGGTTGCAGCGGAACGAGACGATGCGTTGGGTCTCACATCTGCCCCGCAGATTCTTTCCGTATTTGTTCCAACCACACCGAACCCAACGTCGGGATTTCTCGTCATGGTTCCGCCCGAAGAGGTGGTTGAAGTTGACTACACAGTAGAAGAAGCCTTCAAGTTCATTGTTTCATCCGGTATTGTCGGCCAGAATTTCGTGCGGAAAGACAAAGTGACTTTAGAAAAATCTTCTCGCCTCGAACTACAATGAGCTCTTGGTAAAAACCCCCTCCTCCTGTGTGTGACCGAATGTTTTTTGAGTGAGGCATTCCGCCTCACCTGCAGTGATTGTTCGATTGCCCTCAAAAATATGAACTCCATTGATATCCCTCGCTTTTCTGCCTCTCAATCTTTTGAGTTTACATTGGCACGATAGCTGCACTATCAACTTGTCAATCAGTTTGCAGTTCGCAGAAAGGAGTAGCAGTATGAACATCGGAAAGAAAACAATTGTTGTAGGGGGAGCATTCTTAGCGATGGCGGCAATGGTGCTCGGAACAACGGCTGCGTTTGCACGTATGCATATTCTGACCGGTCCCCCTCCGCTGGTGCGTTTTACGGGTACGCTGATGCCTGATGCAGATCATCCGGGTGATTCCAACTTGCTGTTTTTCTCCGTGCGGGGTCAAG
>CAUZQN010000285.1:0-4849 GCA_963581605.1 uncultured Binatia bacterium (SeqCode) | reverse complement strand
ACAGCACCGAGTCGCCTATCCGGAATCTCCACTCTTGCACGCTGAGGGAGCCAGGCATTGACCCCAAGAGAAGTCTCTCCACCAGAGGTATCCGTCGGTCCGCTCACGTTTGGTGGCGAAAATCCCTTTGTATTGATCGCCGGCCCGTGTGTGATTGAGAGTCGGGATTCCGCACTCCGGCATGCTGGGGCACTGAACTCGTTAACCCAGCGCTTGGGTATTCCCTTTGTATATAAATCATCTTACGACAAGGCCAACCGCTCCTCGCATGACTCCTTTCGCGGCCTTGGGATCCAAGACGGGCTGGCTATTCTTGCCGAGGTCAAGCACGAAATCGGCGTACCCGTTCTCACCGACGTGCATACACCCCAGGAAGTGACAACCGCTGCTGAAGTCGTTGATATTCTCCAGATTCCAGCCTTCTTGTGTCGCCAGACCGACCTGCTTCTGGCTGCCGGCCAAAGTCATCGTGTCGTCAATGTCAAGAAAGGCCAGTTCTTGGCTCCGCATGATATGCAATATGTCGCTCAAAAAATCGCCTCGACCGGCAACCAGCGTATTCTTCTGACGGAGCGGGGGGCCTCCTTTGGCTATAACAATCTTGTGTCGGATATGCGCTCCCTGCCTATCCTCGCCCAGTGCGGCTATCCGGTCGTGTATGATGCGACCCATAGCGTCCAACTCCCGGGCGGACTCGGAGCCATGTCGGGTGGACAGCGAGAGTTTATCGCTCCGCTGGCTCGAGCCGCCGCCGCCGTAGGCGTAGACGGACTGTTTCTCGAGGTCCATGAAGAACCGGAGCGTGCACTCAGTGACAGCGCGACGGTTTTCCCCTTAGCCCAACTCGAGCCCCTTTTACGTACTCTCATGGCGCTCGACACCGTGCTGAAAACCGCTCTTCCGCCCGAATAGAGGCTGCCCATCCCAAAGCGTCCCAACACCAGCTGTTCGTCTACCTTCTTTGCGCAGGTTCTGGAGAGGTGATACCTTGTTTTGTGGTGCTGGGGTTCTGCTATGAGTCGTAACCAAATTCGCTTCCTGCTCGGCCTGACGATACTCGCGCTTATTGCAACGCTGGGCTACCTCGGCTCTCAGGTCGGAAAACAGCCGGACACCGCACGGCTTATCGACGAGCTGGCAGCAGAGTCAGGTGGAGAAAACACTGTCCAGCGTATGACCGAGTTTCGACGGGTAAAGATGCAGGACGGAAAAAAAGTGTGGGAGATAGTCGCACGCCAAGCCAGCTACTTCCCAGACAAAAACAAAATCATCATCGAGACACCTGAGGTGTCTCTCTATTTGGATAATGGAGAGGCCGTTGCCCTGCGCTGTCGAGAGGGGACCATCCACCTTGACGGCAGCTCACAAGACTTACGCCGCATAGAGCTCCGGGGCAATGTTGAAATGACGATGGGTGATATTACCTTTACAACCGAAGAGGCGATCTATGATCGCCACAAGAACACGATTTCCTCTTCAGGCTTGATCCACATTGTCGGGCGGGGATTTACGGTTGAAGGACGAGGGTACACAATCGCTATCGATACGAAACAGCTCATCCTCCAGGCAGAAGTTCAGACCACCATCAACCAGGAGGCCGGATAATGCATCTTTGGACTCGGTGCAGGGCCTGGACAACGACCACGGCTTTGACCCTCGGGCTCTCCGTGTCACCTATTGTCGCAGAGCAAACACACGCCCCACAAGACACGCGACCTGTGTCAAATCCGGCAACAACATTCGCCGACTCGCTGTCGCTCACGTCGCGTAAAGATCCGATCCATATTCGCTCGCATGACCTCGAATACTTCCACGAGGAAAAGCGGACCCAGTTCCGCGGGAACGTGGTGGTCGTCCAAGGCGATATGACCTTGAAAAGCGACATGCTCACTGTCACCTGGGAAGGTGCCACACTAACACCGACAGCCTCAACAACGCGCCAACAGATCAAGCAGCTCATTGCCGAGGGTCATGTTGAAATTACCGCTGAAAAGTGGCGGGCAACGAGTCGAAGAACTGTCTTCAACGAGGCCAAACGAACGGTCACGCTCAGTGGCAATGCCATCGTGCAAGAAGGAACCAACAAGATCACAGGCGAGGTGATCACCATTTACCTTGATGAGAAGCGTAGTGTGGTTGAGGGTGGTAAAGGAAAACGACAAGTGCAGATGATCCTTAGCCCGCAGTAGGCGGGCTGACCGAGAAGAAAGAGAAAGAGCGTTTCGGTGAGTGATACTCCTGTCCTCCAAGCAGCAGGTTTGTGGAAAACGTATGGGAAACGCACCGTGCTGCGTGATGTCAGCATCAACGTCAAAGGCGGCGAAGTGGTCGGACTACTGGGCCCAAATGGCGCTGGAAAAACAACAACCTTTTCCATTATTGTCGGTATTATCCGGCCTGACCGCGGAGAGGTCCACTATAATGATGACGACATCACGACGCTGCCCATGCATAAGCGGGCACGCAAAGGGGTCACCTATCTCCCCCAAGAACCGTCGGTGTTCCGCAAGCTAACGGTTGCAGAAAACGTTATGGCTATTCTGGAAACCACTTCGCTCACGCGGCCCCAACGTCAGGAACGGCTGACCCAGTTGCTTGCCGATCTGCGCATTAGTCATCTTGCCGCGAACCGGGCAGACTCGCTTTCTGGTGGAGAGCGGCGCCGGGTCGAAATTGCTCGTGCGCTCGTCATGTCACCGGCCTTTATGCTGCTCGATGAGCCATTTGCCGGAATAGACCCGATCTCGGTTGTTGATATCCAAGACATCATCGTCCAGCTGCGTGATCGTGGCATCGGCATCCTCGTCACCGACCATAATGTCCGGGAGACGCTGAGTATCTGCGATCGCGCATATATTTTGAGCGACGGCAGCGTCTTTGAGGAAGGGACACCGCAGGAACTCTCAGCAAGTAGTCGAGCCCGAGAGGTTTACTTAGGAGAGCGCTTTCGCCTCTAGGAATATAGTTGGAGTCTTATGGCTTTAGAACTCAGACAGACACTGAAATTGACTCAGAAGCTGGTCATGACGCCACAGCTGCGGCAGGCCATAAAAATTCTCCAACTGCCGCGTGGAGAGCTGGATACCTTAATCGATGAAGAGCTGGCAGAGAATCCAGTCGTCGAACGCGTCAACGAAGACGAACCGATTTTTGACGATAGTCGAGCAAACGGCGAAGAGCCAAAACAAACTGAGCAGAAAGACGACAAAGGCGAAATCGACTGGCAAACGTATTTAAGTAGCTATAACAATAACAATGAGATGCCCTCGTTGCCTCCAACCAGGGACGAGGATGCTGACGATGAACGCCAAAATGCCCCGGAGGATCGCTTCCCAAGGACAGAGTCCTTAGTGGAACACCTCACCTGGCAGCTTCGTTTTCTGGATCTCACAGAGACGGAAGAACATCTTGCCTCCTTGATTCTTGGGAATTTAGACGTGGACGGGTATATTCAGGCGAGTACCGACGAGCTGGCAGAAAACGCCGCAGTTAGCCCTGAGGTTGTTAAGCACGTCTTACGCATTATCCAGTCGTGTGACCCTGCGGGGGTCGGCGCACGTGATCTCCAAGAATGTCTCCTCTTGCAACTCAACTCGCCACAACGAGAAGAAGACACAGTCGAAGAGTCTTTGCTCCTGCTGACTACGACCATCGTCCAACACCATCTGCCGGCGCTCGAAGGGCGCCGATTCGAGCGTCTGGCAAAAGAGTTGAATGTCTCAGAGGAAGAACTCCAGCGCGCCGTTAAGCTCATCACTTCGCTTGAGCCCAAGCCGGGGCGTAATTATGGTGATGGAGATATTCGCTATGTCACCCCGGATGTCTACGTCCATAAGTTGGGAGACGACTATGTTGTCACCCTGAACGAGGAAGGCCTCCCGCGTCTCAAGGTGAGCAACTCCTACCGCCATCTTCTCACCCAGGGTGGCGAGGCAAAAGAGTATGTCCAAGAGAAGCTGCGTGCTGCGGCGTGGCTCATTAAGAGTATTCATCAACGTCAACGCACCCTCCTGATGGTCGCGGAAAGTCTGGTTAAATTCCAGCAAGACTTTCTCACCTACGGAGTCTCGCACATGCGGCCCCTCGTCCTGCGCGATGTTGCCGATGATATCGGTACACATGAATCAACGGTCAGTCGCGCGATTTCAGGTAAATATATTGCGACCCCGCGTGGCGTCTACGCGCTGAAAAAATTCTTTACGACCGGACTCAAGGGCCAGCATGGCCAAGACGTGTCTGCCGAAAGCGTCAAAGCCCAGATCCAAGAACTCATCAGCGCCGAGGACTCCCAAAAGCCGCTCAGTGACGAAGAAATCGCCCGGACCCTCGCACGGAGTAGCATTAAGATTGCCCGCAGAACTGTGGCCAAATATCGAGAGAATCTCAATATCCTCCCATCGGCAAAACGGAAGTACGTCCGTTAATCCGTGGACAAGGAATCCTGCTATGCGTGTCGTTGATATCCTTACACAAGAACTCATTCTCCCCCAACTCCAAGGCACGACAAAGACTGACGTCTTGCGTGAGCTTGCCGAACATCTCGCCCGCCATTACCCAGATATTAATGCTGACCAGCTTGTCTCCGTCCTGCTCGATCGTGAGCGTCTCGGCACAACGGCGATCGGCGAAGGAATTGCCATTCCACACGGAAAATTGTCCGGTCTCAAACAGGCGGTGGCCGTCTTTGGTATGAGCGCACACGGCGTTGATTGCGCATCCCTGGATGGCGCACTCACCAAGCTTTTCTTTTTGCTTGTCGCCCCTGAAAATTCTGCGGGCGTACATCTGAAAGCCCTGGCCCGGGTCTCTCGTTTATTAAAGGACAAGGCTTTTCGGGAACGTTTACTCC
>CAUZQN010000284.1:0-4855 GCA_963581605.1 uncultured Binatia bacterium (SeqCode) | reverse complement strand
GAACGAGGTCTTCTACCAAGGCCCGGACAATGGACCGGAGGCACGCATCTTTGAAGGCAAACAGCTCGGCCTGGTGCTGTTTCGCAACGAACTCCTCCGGATCTCCGAAGCGGGCGAGCCGCATCCCCGCACGGGCGAACCCCTGGAGGGCGCCTTCGAAGAAGAGACATTTAGTGCAGGCTTTGCCAACGCGGTGGATAACTGGCGTTCGCTGCCTGCACTCCGTCCGCGCACCTCCGTCTATGCTATCGACCTTCCCTCAGCTGCTGAGCTGGCAGACCTTGGCATCGTGCTAGAGGGGCCACTGCAGGTGAAAGCCGCTATCCATTTCAACCATTTTCCGCCGCTCTTTTTGCGTTTTCTGGCCCGTGTAGCCGGAGCAGTTGAAGAACAGAACCTGTTTGACGTCCCCGCAATGGAGCAATTTGTCGGACTGCGTGGTCCGTATGGCAGAGACCTGCACCTGCTTGACGAAAACCATATCGACTCTACCCTGCGTAATGTACTTAACCTCGACTCAGCAGAGCGGAGCGTACCACTGGCCTCAGAGTAAAGTGTATGAGACGACGGCTACCCAAGATGTTGTTTGCCGGTTTCGGAGGTATCTTGCTTACCTTGCTTACCGCAGTCCTGACCCTCGTGTGGTGGTCAGGCAGAGCCGGCTCCGAGGCCACCATCCCGCTCCTGTATGTTGGGATCGATAGCCCTGGCACCCTGGTAACGGAACAAGACCCCGACCCTGACCACTTTTTTGAGGAACGCGTCGATTGGCCGTTGTTGCAAATCCCCGAGCCCCGTACGGCCTGGGAATACACTCAGCGTGGCATGCATTTCCAGGATAACGAGAATATAGACCAAGCGCTGGCAGATTATCTGCAGGCCGATGCATTGGAACGAGAACGGTCATGCGGGCCCGGAGAAGTCCATGTGCCTGGCCGAACCTGTCTCAGCATTCTGCACGGACGCCTCGCAACCATCTATTACGAACGCGGAATGGACCTGTCTCACGCCGGCGCAACACAAGAGGGCGCAGTATTCCTACGGCAAGCCATTGACGAACTCGACTTTATATTAGAAGAGAGCCCCCTCTTCCTAGGCCTCCATTTCGAGCTAGGGGAAATCTACCGAGAACTGGGAGATCCTGACAAAGCGATCACACTGTTCCGGCAAGAACTCGAAATCCAGCCGTGTCATCAAGCCACCCATCTTGAGCTGGGTGAGGTATATTTACAGATCGGCGAGATAGACAACGCCAGGATCCACCTGACTGAGTATCTCCAACAGACCCTGCTGCACTGCGACCCTTTTCCATTAAAAATCTTAAAAGCACGGCAGGAGCTGGAAGACTATGGCGGGCCCCTCGAAGCGCCAGACTCTAGCTGTCCCGCACTGCTCAAGGGGAAAGCCGATCAGGTGCTGGCCGTGCCGGTCAGTCAGATTACAGCTCGGGTGGGCTGCAATCCTGCGGGAACAGACTTTATTGAGGCGCTGTCCCAAGCGCAGGTCGCGTCAGGTCAGGAATAGCGCTCTCTTCTTACTCAGCAGCTGGTGTTTCTTCTCCCTCAGCAGCCGGCGTCGGGTCGGGCATAGCACTTTCTTCTCCCTCAGCCGCTGGCGCATCGGGAATGACACTTTCTTCTCCCTCAGCCGCTGGCGCATCGGGAATGACACTTTCTTCTCCCTCAGCCGCTGGCGCATCGGGAATGACACTTTCTTCTCCCTCACCAGCTGACGCAAGTGTGTGAACAAATGCGACAAGCGCTTCGACCTGCTCCTCGTTCAATTTTCTGCCGTACTTCAGCATTTTGGGCGACTTTCCGAGCGCTTTTCCACCTTTGACGATAATCTCAGCCAGATAGGCATCGTCAAATTCGGCCAACGTAGCCGGTTGTGTCCAGTCTTCGATGCTTTTCCCTTTTTTCGCAAAAACAGGACCATCACCCTTGCCTTCGTCACCGTGGCAGCGAGCGCATTTGTGTTTTATGTATAACGTCGCACCAGTCTCCACCTCTGCTGCGACTCCCTCTGCTATCGCTACACAGCCCACCAGCCACACTCCACAGGTAATAGCACTCAGCATTCTCTTCATGAGACTCCTCCTCCTACTAAACTACGCAAATTACACGGTTATTCTTCGGGTATGCAGATATCAACCCGATTCTCGTGCAGCAGTTGCGGCCCGACGCCGCCTCATGATTTTTTAACACTGCGTTGAAGATCAGGCATATACGCATACAGGTTCACAAAATCAGACTGGGCGAGCGTCAACCTCTGTGACCGCCCGTACGGTTGCATGACGAGGCGCGTCACTGATTAAGGCCATTTCCCTAAAGTACGCGCCAAGTTCGAGCCGGGCAAGCACCCGTTCTTCTCCTTAACTGGGCTATTCTACCCAGAACCATCAGTCCCTATAAGGCTGTATACCATATCTATGCGGAATCCAGATTAGCCACCGTAGGCAGGCGTGGCATTGTGGCAGCGAGCCGACCAGACGCGGCGGAGAAGAAGAGGCGGCCTCACGAAAAAGGGCTTACACTATATCCCCGTCACCAGAACGAAGTAGCGGTAAATGGGACCCTGGCACGGGAGAAATACAAAATGCAACCTTACAGATTCCCCGCCGGGCAGGGGACGGGCAACCGCCCTACCCACCAGATTTCACACATATGATAGATATCCATATATCCCCCCACGCTTACTCAGGAGACACCAACATGCGAGTACAGCAGATTGATTTGCAATACGCACAACCGCCACAGGACACGCTCTTAGGAGCAAGGCTGCACGTGCAGTCACACTCCTTAACCGGACAAGAGATCTTTCGAGAAGTTGACCTTGACATCAAAGAGGTCAGGGAGCTGGAACGCTTGCTGGATAGGGCGCTGAAACGTTTGACGCAAGAGGCATTGAAACTGATCTAGCCCTGAAAAAATTAGAAGTCCAAGAGACGAGGGTGGCGAGGAGAGGCCAAAGAAGATCAGGGGAGACCAGGGAAGCCAGAACCGCCTTCATTGACGAAACGTTCCAGAGAAGCTACCTGGACTCTTCCTCATGTCAAACTGTCTATTACGTTGGATGCCACGCGTATCGACTCACGCCATAAGGATAGAAGACCTGTGTCCCTAGAGTGCGACCTCCTCATAGCCGGAGCCGGTCCGGTCGGCTGCGTCATTGCTGAGCGCGCCTCCCGTCAGCTCGGTTGGCGCGTCCTGTTGGTTGAACAACGCAGCCATATCGCAGGCATGTGTTATGACGGAGCGCATGACAGTGGTCTGCTGATACACCACTATGGGCCGCATTATTTTCGGACAAATAACCTTGCCCTGGTCGAGTATCTCTCCCAGTTTACGGACTGGATAGACAGCAACTACATCGTAAAAAGCTGTGTGAACGGACGCCTCTATCCCTTCCCCATAAACCTTACGACGCTCGAAATGTTCTTCAATCGCGCCTTTAGCGCCTCATCAGCAAAACAGTTCATTGATGATCTGCGTGTAAAAATCGACGACCCGCAAAATGCAGAAGAATACGTCTTGTCGCGTGTCGGACGGGAGCTGTACGAAACGTTTTATCGAGGCTACACGCTCAAGGCTTGGGACAAACATCCACGCGATTTAGACCCGAGCGTGGTTGGACGCATTCCTATTCGTTTCAATAGAGACGAACGCTATGTTGACCACGCTTTTCAAAAAACCCCCGCACTCGGGTTTACGGCTATGTTTGCCGCCATGCTGAATCATCCGAATATCGAGGTCCGGCTCAATACGGACTATAAAGACGTCGTAAGAGAAATAAGCCCACGAAAGGCCAGAGTATTTTCTGGTCCGGTGGACGCATATTTTGACTACCGTTTAGGGAAGCTGCCTTGGCGCTCTGCCGCATTTGAGTTTCAATATTTTGCGCAAGAACGCAGACAACCGTGCGTCCAAATCAATTATCCTAACCAGTACACCTATACCCGCACCACCGAGATCAAACACATTACCCAACAACAACACCCAGGCACAGTCGTTGCCTATGAATATCCAGGTGCGGATGGTCCCCCCTTGTATCCGATCCCTGCGGCCGACACTGAGCGTTTGTACCGCTCGTATGAAGAGCTCGCGCAACGAGAAACGAGGGAAAATCGCGTCTATTTTTGTGGCCGTCTGGCGCAGTATACCTATATTAATTCCGACCAAGCCATGGAGAGGGCGCTCCAGACCTTTGAGCGCATCCAAGCCGATGCGCTGAAGCATAGTGCAAAAGCATAATACTGGAGCATAGTACTGGAGCAGCCATCCCAATCGCCTGCTCTGTTCGTTGTCTTGCCTGTATACAACGAACAGGCTGCCCTACAGCACGTCATCCAGGAGTGGGTTCCCGTTCTCAGAGCGGCCTGTGAGAATTTCGTCCTGTGCGCCATTAATGATGGCTCGACTGATTCGAGTCTCCGCATACTCACCAACCTGTCTGCAGATTTTCCTGAGCTCGAAATATTGGATCAGCCGAACTCCGGCCATGGTCACTCGTGTGTGCTGGGGTACCACACTGCGGTCTCTCGGAATTCGGAATGGATATTTCAGATCGACTCTGACGGCCAGTGCGATCCGCATTACTTTCCCAGCCTGTGGGACAGACGGAACGAAAAGAGACCCGTGTACGGTTTTCGATACAAGCGAGACGACGGCCTCAAACGCTTGCTTATCTCACGAGCTCTGACTTGGTTTGTCTATGCTGCAACTAGCACCTGGGTACGAGACGCAAACGTCCCGTATCGCCTCATGCACGTCTCTAGCGTCGCACGGCGTCTTGCGCTTATCCCGGATGATGCGTCTCTCAGCAATGTCTTTTTAGCCGCACTGCAAGAGCACTA
>CAUZQN010000283.1:0-4863 GCA_963581605.1 uncultured Binatia bacterium (SeqCode) | reverse complement strand
AAAATGCTGATAAAAACTTGCGTCTTCCGCCACAATGAACGCCTGTTGGACAAAAAGAGGAATTTGCTCCAGGGAAACCGGATAGCGTTTCTCTTGGTGGAACTCGCCCAACAGGCTGCCGTCCGCCGCATACACCCGCGTTGCGGCGGGAGAGACATACTCGGCCAGATGCTCAACCTCAGGAAGCGCCCGCGTCAGATCGTGATAAAAGATCCAGACGAACCCGAAGCTGGCGAGCAGCACCAGACAGCCCAGATTGATCACAAACAAGCGGACCGGATGTCCACCACGCTGCCGGTCTTGAGAGGTGACAGAATAATGACTTCGACTCGCCATACACAACACACCGCATACCGCGCCCTCACATGACGCTTCCCACCCTGTGTTATTATACGCGTTTAGGTGTAGGCTGCCAACTCAATGCGGCTGGGTCCATTGTCACTATCTGTTCTGAGAAATATCGCAGGTTCAAGATGGCCCGTTCTCCCGTAAAAACTCAGCCACAATACGATTAAAATCTTCGGGCTGTTCGAAATACACGGAATGCCCCGCCTGCGCTACGGTCACAAAGTGGGCATGCGGAATTTTGCTTATGATGCTTTGCATCGCCGGGGGCGGGGTTAAAACATCCTCTTCTCCAACCAGGAGCAATGTTGGGATTGCATATTCCACAATCGGTCCAGTATTGTTTTGCATCTCCATAAGAATAGGGATCAGCTGAGGTGACACCTGGTGGTTGAGTGCCGAGATTTGCTGGTACAGAAAACACAAGGCCGGTTGCCGTTCGGGAAACGACAAGGCGTATGCGCTGGTGAGAATCTGGGCCAAATTCCCCTTGGACCGTTGGCGCAAGCGGGCACGCGTCCGGTCGATTTCCGGGGTTTCCACGCCCGCCGTTGTATCACACAGAATGAGCGCACTGGTCCGTTCCGGGTGCGCGGCAGCAAAGCCGCATACGGTCCACCCGCCCATCGATTGTCCGGCGACTGCAGCTTTGTGAACGCCCAGATAGTCTAGCAGGCCGGTCAGGTCTTCGACAAACGCAGTCGGTCCCGGACCGTCGGGCAGGTCGCTCGAGTACCCGAAGCTACGATGGTCAAAGGTGATGACCCGGTAGTGTTGTGAGAGCATAGGGACTTGTTGCCACCAACTCAGATGACTGCCTCCGCCGCCATGGGCCAAAACAAGCGCTGGGCCTTCGCCATGCGTTTCATAGTACAGCTCGATTTCATTGACGCTTGCAAACGGCATATTTTCTCCTTACCCCCGCTCCGCCCGCTCGGCATGAATCTCTGCATGTGACGCGATCACGCGATCTTCCTTGAGTTGGGCAATCTGTTCCGAAGAATAGCCGAGCAGTCGGCTGAGGACACTGTCGGTGTGCTCACCGAGCAACGGTCCTGGTGCGGCCACATAGCCTGGCGTTTGCGAGAGTTTGAGGGGTGGGCCGTCAAGGACAACGTCCATCCCATCCATTATATCCATCCCGTCCATTACATTCTGGCCCCCGGATGCCGGCATGCGCGCCCAATAGCCCCGAGCTTGGAGTTGTGGATCCTGATCCAGGTCTTCTCCGTTTGCCACGACCCCGGCCGCAATTTCAGCCTGTTGCAAACGCGACATCACATCTTCAGCAGTCTGCTGCCGGGTCCAGTCTTCAAGATGACGGTCGAGTACGTCGTGATGCTCCAGGCGACCGGCTAGGGTGGCGAAGTGTGTCTCCTGGGTCCACGTCGGACGGCCTAACACCTGACACAAACTCTGCCATTCGGTCTCAGTAAAAACGGCAATTGCACACCAGCGGTCTTCACCCGCACATCGGTACACGCCGTGTGGGGCAGCCGGAGCTTCTTGCGAACGGTTGCCGATAGGTTCACTTAGTCTGTTGTTATTTAAAATGTCCAGCATCCCCGGACCAATCAAACTGGAGATTGCTTCAAACTGCGACAGGTCAACAAACTGTCCCTGCCCCGTACGCTTGCGATGCCACAGAGCCATGAGCACAGCCAGTGCGCCGCTATAGCCGCCGGTCATATCCGCATACGAATAACCCCAGCCGGCAGGCTCTTCCCCCGGATGACGCATCTGGAGCGTATAGCCGGACAATGCCTGCAGGGTCGGACCATAGCTGACATAATCCTTTTGCGGCCCGGTGTGTCCAAAGCCCGACATAGAAACGGCAATAATATTCGGCTTAATCTTTTTGAGACTCTCATAATCGAGGCCCCAGTTGTGCATGACGCGGGCGCTGAAGTTGTCTATCACCACGTCCGACACTGCGGCGAGTTGCTGGGCGATCTCGATGCCACATGGATCGGCCATGTTGACGACCGTGCTCTCTTTACCGCGATGCAAATTGCCGCTGAAACCACCCCGACGCGTCCCAAGATCGAGCGTATCGCGCCGCTCGACTTTAATGATCTCCGCGCCTTGGTCGGCCAAGATGCGTGTCGCTACCGGACCAGCCACGACCCAGGTAAAGTCGAGAATGCGCACGCCTTCAAGCGCCCGGCGCCTTTTCCGCTGTATTGTCATGCTCTTCCTCAAAGATTGCTGAAGATGAGTCGCCGCCCAGCCCTGGCTCATCCTGACTAAGCCGATACGGACGGCTATTCGCTTGCTTGAGATAGCCTATACCGCTTCTTTAGAAACGTCCTCTTCAGGCTGAGCAGAGCCATTCGATTCCGGCTCTTTTGGTGGAAAAAGCAGAGAAGCGACAATCGTAATGGTCAGTACGACGGCAATAACCCCTAACGAAAGGCCAATCGAGATTTGATACACATCGACCAAGGCCATTTTGACGCCGACGAAACTGAGCACAACGCCAAGCCCGTAGCGCAGGTAAACAAACAGATCCAGCACGCCGGCAATCAGGAAGTACAAGGCGCGCAAGCCAAGCACGGCAAAGACGTTCGAGGTATAGACAATGAACGGGTCCTTGGTCACCGCAAAGACGGCGGGAATGGAGTCCACCGCAAAAATGAGGTCCATGCTTTCAACCGTGATGAGGACCACAAAGAGTGGGGTGGCAAACAGTTTGCCGTTTTTGCGGACAAAGAAATGCTGGCCCTCATACGCATCGGTCACCGGCATAAAGCGGCGCAGCAGCTTGACTGCGGGGTTATTGCCGGGATCGGTTTCGGTGTCTTTTGACAGGAGCATCTTGATGCCGGTAAAAATCAAGAACGCACCAAAAATATACATCACCCAATGGAAGTGATGCAGCAGCGTCGCTCCCAGGGCGATAAAGATACCGCGCATGAGGAGTGCGCCTATGATCCCCCAAAGGAGGACGCGGTGTTGATATATCCGGGGAACGGAAAAATAAGAGAAGATCAATAGGAAGATAAAAATATTATCAACGCTGAGCGATTTTTCAATGAGATAGCCAGCAAGAAACTCAAGCGCGGGTTCCGGCCCCTGGCTATAATAGATCCAGCCATCAAATAACAGCGCCAGGCTCACCCACAAGAGACACCACAGCCCGGCTTCTTTTCGTGAGACCTCGTGAGCGTGACGATGAAAGACTCCAAGGTCAAGAATCAGAATAACGAGAACGATAACAGTAAAGCCGACCCAAAGGCTAAGACTTGCAGACATGCAGTATCCCGTTCGCTTAGCCGGTTACTGAGCCGTCTTCGCCGGTGAGTTGCTGGTAGATTTCTTGATAGCGTGAGGCAGCCTGATCGATAATGTCCTGGGGTAAATGCGGCGCAGGCGGTCTGCGGTCCCAGCCCAGCGAAATCAGGTGATTGCGAATGATTTGTTTATCGTAGCTGTCTTGCGGCTTACCCGGCTGGTACACGGCAGCGCGCCAGAAACGTGACGAGTCCGGGGTAAAAGCTTCATCAATCAGGATGAGCTGGCCATTCCATTGACCAAACTCAAATTTTGTATCAGCCAAGAAAAAGCCTTTGGTCTGCGCAAAAGCATGCGCGCTGTTATACAAGGCAAGGCTCACGTCTCGGACTTGAGCCGCCAAGTCCACACCGATCAAACGTTCGACTTCGGCAAAGGAAATATTCTCGTCGTGCTCGCCTTCTGGGGCTTTGGTTGATGGGGTGAAAATGGGCTCAGGCAGACGTTCGCTCTCGCGCAGTCCTTCAGGCAGCGTGATGCCGCAGACCGCTCCGGTCGCCCGATACTCTTGCCAGCCGGACCCGGCCAGATAGCCACGCACGATGCATTCGACCGGCAATGGCTGTGCCTTTTTCACCAGCATCGAGCGGCCGGCCAGACTGTCCCGGGCCGGCTGGAACACTGCCGGGAAATCATCCACATCAACAGAAAGAAGATGATGCGGCACTATGTCGGCCAAGCGGTCAAACCAAAAACGTGACACTTGGGTCAAGACGCGCCCTTTTCCGGGAATGCCTTCATGCAACACGACGTCAAAAGCGGAAACACGGTCTGTTGCAACGATCAACAGATGCTCGTCAGTTTCGTAAATGTCTCGAACTTTTCCGCGTCGCGGTGGAGGTAGTCCTTCTATGCTGGTCGACAATACAATGAGCTCACTCATAGCCGCCTTTTCCCTCCGCTCTTTCGATACTATACCACCAGTCGGAACAGAGCAGCGATTCTAGCAGACTGGGCCACCTTCTCTACACACCCCACATGGATGCTGCTGAAAGGATCTCTTGCTGAAGGCCACACAATTATGCCTGTATGAAAGTGAACGTCCCCATCGGCTGTGACGAAAACGGTGCGACTCCAGAGAGACTCTGAATCGGCTGATGGGGAGTGGCTTCGGCATCTGCTGCTGTGTAGCCATCCCCGTCGTCTGTGCCTGCATCATACGGGACTAAGACGACTTGGCGCTCCTGGACCCATTGTCCTTGGTCCTCAAGTAAGGACAATCCA
>CAUZQN010000282.1:0-4888 GCA_963581605.1 uncultured Binatia bacterium (SeqCode) | reverse complement strand
TTCCGCAGCTATAATAAGGAACGATACGACTCACCACGGGACAGTTGACACTTCGTCTCGTCACAAACGTTGCACGCGAGTGCCGGATTTCCGAAAGCGCCCGATTTTATTGAAGAGACACCGTGGCGCTGGGTGCGCGCTCTGCCATGACCGAAGCCTGACCTTCACAGATTGCGTGCAGGAGGGCGATATTGTCACCATGCCCCGTCCGGTGGGCTGTCACTTTCCCCCGTAAGGGTCGTCCTAATAAATATAGGTCACCCAGCAAGTCCAGAATCTTATGCCGGACAAGCTCATCCGGAAAGCGGAGCGGCGGATTAATGATGCCTTGCTCGCCAATCAAGATGCAGTTGTTGAGTCGCCCACCATTGGCCAGTCCCATTTCTTCAAGCGTCTCAATCTCCTTGAGAAAGCCAAACGTACGGGCCGGAGCGACGGCCTCACGGTAGCTGTCAGCATCGCGGTGGACGTAGTGGTATTCCTGCCTGCCAACTGGCTCCGGATATTCTAAGCAGTACGATATTTCAAACTGTTCTGAGGGCTCAATACGGAGGAACTTATCGGCATTGTGATCGCCCACCTGATACACCCGGTCCACAATAAACGCTTCAACCTCTTCGTCTTGTTCAACGATGCCGGCACTATCCAGCAATTGACAAAACTCGAGGGCCGACCCATCCAGAATGGGGACCTCGCCTTGCATTTTAATGAGCAGATTGGTGATACCGTAGCCGTGCAAGGCCGAGAGGAGATGTTCAACCGTTTTCACCCCCGTGCCATCCCGGTACAGGCTGGTTGCGTAGCCGGTCGATTGGACATACTCGACGGTTGCCGGAATGATGATGTCTGAAGATAAGTTTCCGAAGACAATGCCGCTGCCTGGCGGTAATGGGTGCAAGATCACCCCGGTTCTCACCCCGGAATGGAGTCCGCGACCATATCCCACAACACTCTTCCGTATGGTCCGAGCGAGAATTTTCCCGGGTTCCCGGAGTGAGACAGGGTCAGCCTGCGCTGCTGCTGTTGCTAGCTGCTGAGTAGCCTGCTCGCCGTGGTCCTGACCAAGTGCACGATAGACCGAGCGGAGCAATGCTTCGACTGAGAACGGCTTTTCAATAAAGTCGGCGGCGCCAAGTTTTGTGGCGCGCACGGCCGTTTCAATTGTCCCATGGCCGGAAATGACTATGACCGGTAACTGCGGGTCCTGCACCTGCAACTGTTTGAGGAGCTCGATGCCGTCAACGTGCGGCATCCAGATATCGAGGATGACCAAACTTGGACGCCGCTGGGCAACCATATCCAACACGCCTTCGCCCGAGTCCGCTTCCAGCGTACGAAACCCTTCATCACCCAACACCCCACGTAAAGTCGTCCGAATGTGTTCTTCGTCATCCACGATCAAGATCGACTCTTCCATATGGGCTCCTTATATTCCCCGGGTTGCATCTTCGTCCGCGCCAAACGAGGGCGTATCCGGTATTGCACTCGCCACTCGGACATTTCTACGTACCGGCATTTCGATCACAAATCGACTGCCCTGGGGTGTATTGTCTCGCACCCGGATAAACGCCTGATGATCAGCCACAATCGCTGCCACAATGGCCAATCCCAGTCCTGTGCCCTCTTTTTTGGTCGAAAAATAGGGTTCAAATAATCGCTCTTTCATCTGCGCAGGAATACCGCAGCCATTATCAGCGATCTCAAGACGCGCAATCCCCACCGGCTGTACATACCGCGTCGTCACTTCGATGCGCCCTGCAGTCCCATTCGCTCCTATACGACAGGCAGCGACCGCATTGTCTAACAGATTACGGATCACCCGTCGTATGCCTTCGCGGTCAATTTCCAGGAGCGGCAATGATCGATCCGGGACAAAAACAAAATCCAAGTCACGATGGGCTTCAGAGAGTAAAACCAGGCACTCCTGGGCGAGCACATTCAGATCATGCGGAGTATGGTCTCCGGCCGGTAGCCGGGCAAAGGTGGAAAACTCGTTGACCAAATTTTTAATCGCGTCCACTTCTTGAACTATACTCTGGATACACTCGTCAAACACCTCTGCATCCTCTGTCACTTGTGGCGCAAAACGCCGCCGCAGTCGCTGGGCGGCAAGCTGAATCGGGGTCAGCGGATTCTTAATTTCATGCGCAATCCGCCGGGCCACTTCTCGCCAGGCTTCCATGCGTTCGACTTGGACGATCTGGGTCACGTCCTCAAAGAAGCACAGCACGCCCAGGGCATTGTCTCGGTCGTCAGGCAAAGATGTCCCGGTGACCAGGAGCGAGAGGACCTGACCGCCGCGGTCCAGGCGGAGCTGTCCCTGCTGTTCCTGGCTGTGTCCTTTTCCGTTCAGCTCCTGAACGGGCAGAAGCTCGCGCACGATACGCCGTACTTCTTGAAAATCATTTACGGGAAAGACCTCACGGTAATCACGGGTGATGACGTCCGGAGCACGTAGCCCAAGCAAGCGCTCTGCCGCACGGTTCACCATAGAAATCCGTCCGTCCCGGTCAAACGAGACCACACCGGCGTTAATATTACCCAGCAGGATTTCCATATAGCGTCGCCGGGCTTCGAGTTCCTGGTGGCTCTGTTCGAGCTCTACGGTCATCCGATTAAAGGCGGATACCAGCGTCCCGATTTCATCCTCGCCCTCGCCTTCGATACGATGTGCCCAGTGGCCTTGGGCGACCTCGTGCGTGGCTGCTGATAATTGCTGCAGAGGAACGGTAATCTTTTTCGCCAAATACAGACCGACCCAAATCGCCGAAAACACGACCACCATGGTGACTAGAAACATCGTAATCACATAGTTGTTTTTGATGGGCTGCTTGAGAATTTTCAACTGCCGGTATTCGCTCAGCGCCTGAACGACTTGCTGGCCTTGTTTGACAATGTCATCAGGCACCTGGGTGCCGACCACCACAACGCCAATGAGTTGCGCTCCGACGACAACGGGCACCCCGCCATACACCAGTTCGTCCTGTCCCATGGGCACGATCTGACGGACCTCTTCGGTCTCGGACAGAATCCGTTCCAAGAGCGCATCGTTGAGTTGTGGGGCGGTCAGCCCTTCACTGGTCTCGGGTGCGTTGGCCAGGAGCGTCAGCTGGGAAGAATAGACTACCAGCTGAGCCAAGCCGCGGCCTTGCTGCTCCACCGTCATGCGCGCTTGCAAGCCCTCGTACCGAGTCGGCTCAAGCAAATCCTGTGTCGTTATAGTCTGAGATATTGCCCGCGCGTGAACGAGGGCCTCATCCGCAAGGCGGGCGTAGACACCGTCGACCACCTCAAGCGCGCCGCTCAGCGAATTCTCAACACGCAGGGCAAACCAACTCTCAATGGATTTGGTCATAAAGCCCACGCCGATGATAAACAGCAGGAGCGCCGGGAAAAGCGAAATCGCCAGAAACGCAAGGACGAGACGCGAACGCAGAAACGAGCCAGGTAGCTTACGGCGTCGCTCGTAGAACAGCTTGATCAGATTCCGCCCAACCAGAAAAACGAGCAGGACCAAGAGAATGATATTGAGATTAATGAGAAGAACGAAGGTGATATTGCTGGCGAGGCTGGAATTATCGCTCAATTGCGGGGAACGACTCTGCAGAAAGGCAAACAGAAAGACGCCGAGCGCCGCAGCGAGGATGACCACGCCCTCCCAGCGCTGGTGACGCCTGTGTTCATCTGATTGTGGCTGGTGCGCGGGGGTTTCCATACACGCCGCCTAGAACAAGTCGCCCGGCTCTTTTCCGCCTTTTCCACCATTTCTATCTGGATAATCAATCTGCAGATGCTGGTACGCTCTCAGCGTTGCCAGACGGCCCCGAGGCGTCCGCTGCAGAAATCCTTCCTGCAAGAGATACGGTTCGTAGACGTCCTCAATCGTATTTTTCTCTTCCCCAATCGCAGCCGCTATTGTCTCTACGCCAACCGGCCCGCCATTGAATTTTTCGATAATCGTGCGGAGAATCGCCAGGTCCATCTTGTCGAAGCCGGCCTCATCAACTTCCACCAAGGTCAACGCCGCATGGGCGACCTCTTGGGTCACAAGTGGTTTATTTTTAACCTGGGCAAAATCGCGCACCCGGCGGAGCAAGCGATTGGCAATCCGAGGCGTTCCACGCGAGCGGCGAGCGATTTCTACGATCCCACCGGCATCTGTCTCGACCTCAAGAATTGATGCCGATCGCCGAATGATTTGTTCCAGCTCGGACACCTGGTAAAAATCCAATCGAAACGTTGCCCCAAAACGGTCACGCAGCGGAGCAGTTAACAGCCCCGCACGTGTGGTTGCGCCGACTAAGGTGAAATGTTTGAGCGGCAACTTCACTGTTCGTGCTGATGGGCCTTGGCCGACTACGAGATCGAGTTCGAAGTCTTCCATAGCCGGATACAAAAACTCCTCAACCACGTGATTGAGTCGATGAATTTCGTCGATAAAGAGGACGTCGCCTTCTTCCAGATTCGTCAGAATCGCGGCCATATCCCCAGTCCGTTCGATCACGGGTCCGGTCGTTGCTCGGATGGCCACATCCATCTCATGCGCAATGATATGGGCGAGCGACGTCTTGCCTAATCCAGGTGGGCCGCAAAACAAGAGATGGTCCAGGACGTCACCTCGCTGCTTTGCGGCCTCAATCGCGATATACAGATTCTGCTTCGTCCCTTCCTGTCCAATATAGTCCTCAAGGCTCTGTGGTCGGAGCGATCCCTCAGCCCGCCGTTCTTCGGGCCAGGCAGGCTCCTCTTCCAGCTGCGGGTCAAGCAGATCCCGCACAGGGCCTTCCAGATCCTGCGCAGGGCTCTCCAGGTCCCGCGTAGGGCTTTCCAGTTTTTCTCCTTTCTCTTTCTGGCTCATGCGCTGAGCCTCCGTAATGATGCTCGGATG
>CAUZQN010000281.1:0-4896 GCA_963581605.1 uncultured Binatia bacterium (SeqCode) | reverse complement strand
CACGTTCTCTTGCATCTGCTCATTCATCGACGATTGCTCGGCTTTGAACCTGAGCCAAGCGCCCGGTTGGGGCATACGCCACTGCGTAGCTTGAGGTAGCCTGTTGAGAAATACATTTGGTTCCGTCCCTCCCGGAACGACTTTCAAATCTTTCGGGTCTCCGGTCCTCGGTCAGAAAAACTCTCCCAATGGGCTAAAACAACGAAGCGCGGTCGCATCTTCTGGATAAGCGCCTCGGGATAGTTCTCCACCTCGTTGAACCCTGGCACACAAAGTATAGTCACATCGACGCGCTTTTTATTTCCAGGATCAACAAAGACGGGAGGGAAACCGCGCGGTGGGTTGCTTGCTGCGTCCTGATAATGAATACGAAAATCAATAGATTTCTTGTCTTCCGCCATGAAGTCAATGAGATACGCGAGGGTTTGTCCCTCTTTCCAGCCCCATGCCGTCCGAGGCAGCCTGGACTGTGGCTGAGTCACCTTTCCTTGGTACAGCTTAAGACACAAGCGTCTTCCGAATAAACAGAAATGAGGGGCGTGTTCTGATTTGATCGCCATGATGCGAATTCTTGTTCCCTCAATGTCCTGCCATTTGCCCGTCTGCTTGTCGGTAGCAGCGACTGTATTCAAGGCCGTTAGTCTCTCCTGAGGGAGCACCGCAGCCAGGATGTTCTTCATAGTCTCACTGCCGTAAATCTGGGCGTCTGGAGTATGTTTTTGGGCAATATGCGGAATATCCATCAAATGATCGTAGTGAGCATGGCCCACGAGTATCGCCGAGACATCTTCTGCTGCGGGGAAGAAGGTATCAATTTGTTTTGGATCGGACTGAATGGACCACAAACCAACGCGGAGGATAGACGGATTTGAAAAGAAAGGAGCAGTCAGGATGGCATCCTTGCCGCGTCGGATTGAGAAACCGCCTACGCCAAGATATTGTATCTGGAGGTCGTGCTGATAATCAGAATCGCAGCACAGGACCGGTTTAACCCCTTCGCTCACTGGTAGATTCTTAATGGAGCCGGCACAACCGGAGATGAAAACGAACAGGAAAAGAGTCAGGCTTTTCAATTGTGACAATCGACTCCTCATGCGATCCTTATTTTTCATGCAGACAGGTATGCCCCTTCTTGGCGGGCTTCTTCTGATCGGCCCCACCTCGCGAGTCCCGAGACTTTCTTTCTTTGCTGCAAATTGTTCTATCCAAGTTGCTACGCCAGAGCAACAGTTTTAATATGTTGCATTATTTGTTCTATTCAAAAAACGGTTGACACAAGAGTCGTGGTCATTTGTATAGCGGGGCTCAGGAACTGGCAGTGGAGGTCCCGCCCTAGGGTAAGCGAGCCTCATCCCTCAGGAGGTAAGAGCATGACAGATATTTTCCAGCAAATTTGGGACGCTGATCAGTCCGACGCAGGCGTTCAGCCCATGCTTGATACTGGTGACGGTGACCCGACAGTGGGCTTCGTCAAGGTGAATACGAACCTCAACGCAGCGGACAAGGATCTGCGCGTTCTGCCCGAGGCAGTCATACCCGACTCAAAGCGCCACACCTACGACCTTTGCCACCGGCTCTTTGACAATTATGCACTCCCGGAGCGGGACGAAGAGGACGAGACACCCGAGGAGCGTGAGGAAGTCCATGATCTCGTGCACGCCATGGTCGACACCGCACCGATGCAGGTGGCGCGCGAATATATTGCGCAGGCAACCGGAGCCAGCATCACTCGCGAGCGCTGGTATAACTTCTGGTACAAATATTACCTCGACGACGGATTCGCGCGGCCGGTCGACGGCGCCACGGCGAATTTCCCAGGCCTGACCGATGATCGCATTGCCTATCTGGGATCGAAACAGTCGGCGGATCAGGCCCAGTTCCCCGAGTCGGTGACGATTTCCTATCGCTGGGATGCAGCCGACTATGACCGAGAGGAACTGCGCCCACTCACCAAGAAGATCGGCGGTTTTTTCGTGGGTTGCAGTGTCGAGGGCCTGCTCGCCCTGGGCTCCGTGCGTGCGCATCTCGGCGCGCCAGCGTCGAAGGAAGCGGTGATCAATGGTACCCGCTACCAACTCAAGGTCTTCCGTAGTGAGAACAAGCGCCATGTCCGTACCTTCTATCCTGTCTTTGTAGGTGCAGTTGATGATGGGGGGAGCAGCGGCCCTGGTGGAGGGGGCACACCCGTGGTCGCAGGACACATACGCATCATCGCTGCGTTGGTCAATCCCGAAGGCCATGACCCTGGGAAAGAGACCCTGACCTTGATCAATACAGGTACGACCCAAGAGACCCTGAGCGGCTGGCTGGCGTATTGAGGATAAGAACGGCAAATCACAGACTCTTTCGGGCGTGACCATTGGGGCGGGGGAGACCCTTCGCCTGGTACTGGACCCATCTGGAGCGCAGCTTTCAAACAAAGGCGGGCGGATGAGTCTCATTAATACAAGCCAGCAGGCCGTGCATACGGTAAGCTATTCGAAGGGACAGGCCAAAAAGAGTGGGCAGACAATTCTGTTCTAAGTGATCTGTCTGTTCTAACTGATCTGACCGGTATTCAGGTTAGAGAATATCGTGCAACCTTCTCTGCCGCACGGATACTTTCCATCCGAATCAGGTCTCGTGACTGGTGAGCGCTTTTCGTGAGGCGGCGTAAAGAGGCACTGTTCCAGAGGGCGTAGTCCTATTTTCAGGAGCGGGTCCGTTCTACGCATCCGGATCCGCTGCGGGCTCGGCGGGTCGACGCCCTGCTCCCATAGACAGTCATACAAGATCGGTATAAGCAGGCGGTACATCTGGTCTTTTGTGCAGAAGTGGTGCGGGAAAGAGGCAGGATGAATGTGGGATGACACGCGCAAAGTCCTCCCGAGAACGCTCATGCCCGCGCCTTATGTGGAATGGATAGGTGGGAAAAACCGGGGGCTTTTCATGGCTGCAAATAGGTCTGCTAACTTTCGAAAACTCGGACAGAAACCCAGGACTATTCTCGTTCAGATCGTCCTCGCTCTGAGTTTCGCAGCAGCGGCTCACGCCCAGCCGACGTTTGGCAAGGTCTTTGCCCCAGACACGATCGGACCGGGCAGCGTCAGTACGCTGCCCGGTCACCATCACCAACGACAGTGGGACTCCGGTAACAGACCTGGCGTTTACCGACACTTTGCTGGCGGGAGTGACCCTTGCCACTCCGGCGAATGCCATGACCAGTTGTGTCATGGGAAATATCGTAGCTGCCGATGGCGGCTCCACTATTACTTTCACGAATGGCAGAGTCGGAGCCACCAGTGGCTGTACGGTTATGGTCAATGTCACCGCTACGAGTGCTATGGACGCGACGTTCATGAACACGTCAGGCGACCTGACCTCCAGCGCTGGCAACAGTGGGACCGCCTCTGACAACCTGATGGTTGACATCGATCGTCCTGGTTTCAGCAAGAGCTTCTCGGCGAGCACCATAGAAATCGGCCAGCGGAGTACGCTGACCTTCACTATTAATAATATGGCCAACGGGGCTTTCTCCTCGCCCTATATAGGGTTCACCGACAACCTGCCGACCGGAATGGAGATCGCCAATCCCACCAATGCCTCCACCGACTGCACGGGTCCTCTTACCGCGGTCGCCGGAACGAGCACTATCAGCCTCGGCTTTGGGAGTATATTTGGGGGAGCACCGTCACCGTCGACGTGACCGCCGCCGGCACCGGCATGCTCGGCAATGTGACGGGGGAGCTTACGCTGTCTCCTTCCGGCAGCAGCGGCAAAGCCAGCGCTACGCTGACTGTCCCCGTCCCGGACCCAATCTCGATTGTCAAGTCTTTTACCAACGATCCGGTTTTTCCAGGCGGCACGGTGACTCTGCAGTTCACCATTATGAACTCGGATCGGAATTTTCAGGCGACGGGCATTACCTTCACTGATGATTTCTCAGCCGTAGGCTCGGGTCTGCTGCCCAGTGGCCTGCCGATGAGCAACGTCTGCGGTACGGGTTCTATGCTGACAGTATTCGGCAGCGTGATTACCCTGAGCGGCGGCATCCTGCCTGCAGCAGGCTCGTGCACTTTTAGCATTACCCTTATGGTCCCGGATGGGGCAACTGTGGGCATGTCGGTCAATACCACCAGTTCGATTACTGTCGATATTAACGGCACGATGCAAACTGGAGACCCGGCAACAGACACCCTCTTTGTCGAGCCAGTGCCAACCTTAAGCAAAATGTTCACCAACAATCCAGTCAGCGCTGGGAGGGACGTGATCCTCGAATTCACGATCACGAATACCAGCCTGACCTCACCGGCGACTGCCGTCGCCTTCACTGACGAGCTGACGACCTTTCTGCCGTTTCCGGTGTCAGCGACCCTGCCGGCGGGCCCCTGCGGGGGAGCGGTCGCGCTGACCGTTTCACAAGATAAACACACCCTGTCTTTCACCGGTGGGAGCGTGGCGGCAGGAGCTTCGTGCAGCTTCAGTGTCACCCTTACTGTACCTGTCGGTGTCGCGGCTGGTACCTTTCCAAATACCACCAGCACGATTACTGCCACGGTTGATGCAGCAACCCTAACGGGGCAAGCCGCCACCGATAATCTGATGGTTGTCTCTGCGCCTTCTATCTCAAAATCTTTTACTGATGATCCGGTTGCCCGTGGTGGGACGGTGACGCTTGAATTCACCCTGACCCATGACGGAAACGCGCTTACTAACGCGACCGATATTATGTTCACCGACGATCTGGCTGCGGTGGTGGCGGGCATGACGCTCGCCAGCGTGGTGTCGAGCACCTGTGGCGGCACTGTCGGCGGCGTCGGGACGCCCACGCTCACATTCAGCGGTGGCACCCTTACGCCAAGCGCGTCATGTACCATCACGGTGACCCTCCAGGTGCCAGCTGGGGCCACCCCAGGC
>CAUZQN010000280.1:0-4912 GCA_963581605.1 uncultured Binatia bacterium (SeqCode) | reverse complement strand
ACGCACTGCACACCGCCTCCTCCTCGCCCACCTCCAGTCTTTTGTTCTGTACACACTGCTGTTACCCATTCTCATACCAGGCTATACTGTCTGGACGGTGGGATTTCTCGCTGGCTTGCGTCATCCTTTGCCCCCTGACGATGATGTAGCCCGGCAGTCCCGCTCCGATTGAGTTGTGTTCCGCCCCCAAACGAGAAGAGATACTCAGAAATGGAGAATATGCACGTTTCAGTCATTGTCCCAGCTTTTAATGAGGCTGAGGCCTTGCCCGAGCTTCTTGAGCGGATCGACCGAACGCTACAAGAATGCGCCGATACATATGAAATCCTGATTATTGATGATGGCAGCACGGATCAAACGCCCGAGATCCTGCATACGCTCTCAACCCAGTATCCACATATGTGCGCCATCCGCTTTCGTCGCAATTACGGAAAAGCGGCCGCATTGTCAGAAGGCTTCACCCGAGCCCAGGGGGACTTCCTCATCACCATAGACGCGGATCTGCAGGATGCTCCGGAAGAGATTCCACGTTTTCTCGGCCAATTGGCTGCAGGGACAGATGTCGTGAGCGGTTGGAAGCAAGACCGCCAGGACGACTGGACACGGGTTGTCAGCTCGTATCTGTTCAACGCCGGTACCCGGTTTATGACGGGCCTGACTTTGCACGACATAAATTGTGGCCTCAAAGGCTACCGCCGCCAGGTGGTACAAGAACTCAGGCTGTACGGAGAAATGCATCGCTTTGTTCCCGTCATTGCTCGCCAACGCGGCTTTAGCATTGAGGAGCTGTCGGTGCGGCACTTCCCCAGGCGACATGGCCATTCCCGCTACGGCTGGTCGCGTTCGCTCAGCGGTATTTTTGATCTCATCACACTGGTAATGCTCGGACGGTATACGCATAAGCCGCTCCACTTCTTCGGCTTGATCGGACTGAGTAGTGGCCTCCTTGGTATCGCTATCATCATCTACCTCGGGCTCGGTTGGATATTCGGACAATGGATTGGGAACCGTCCACTCTTCTTAGTCGGGATCTTTCTGCTCCTATCCGGCCTGCAATTCATCTTTTTTGGTTTGATGGCTGAACTCTTTATCTTCCTCAGTGGTCGGCGTGAGGACTGTAGCATTGTCGAAGTCATCAATGCTCCACAACACAACGGCCATCACCGCATTGATGCCGATCGACCGCACACGCCTGTGCCCCACGATCCAGCTTCTCCTCAAACGGCGCCGTCGCCTCTCTCGTCCTCGTAACCCGCACAACGTGTTGGCTAACGGCGCTATGCAGTGCGTTCTGGTCGGCCCCTCAGCCCCACTCCGGGGAGGGATCGCCATTGACAATGATGCCCGAGCCCAAGCGCTCCGGCTGGCCGGTCATAAGGTCGAACAAATAAATTTTTCTCGGCTGTATCCGCAGTTTTTTTTCCCCGGCCGCAGCCAGCACGACGCCGCTCCTGACCACACTCAGACCTCGGCTCTCGCCTGTCTCGATAGCCTCAATCCCCTCAGCTGGTGGCGTACGGCACGACACATTGCCGCCTGGGCTCCGGACGTCGTAACCTTTCAGTGGTGGCATCCTCTTTTTGCGCCGTGTTATATTTCCGTTTTGTCAGCTCTTCGCAAAGCCCTGCCTCGGACGGCGCGTGTCTTGATCTCTCACCATGCCCGCCCACATGAGCCGCTCCCAGGCCAAGACCTTGCGCTGCGCTGGGTTGCCCAGCGCTGTACGGATGTGATTGTCCACTCTCGCACCGATTCCGATCTCATCAAAACGCTTGTTCCGGATACACGCGTTCATTTTCTGGACTATCCACTTCTGGAGACCCCACAATCCCAACCAGACCGAGAAGAAGCCCAGCGTCGTCTTGAAGTATCAGGCCGCGTCCTCCTGTTTTTTGGTTATGTGCGTACCTACAAAGGGTTGGACATTCTGCTGCACGCCTTGGCCAAGGTGCCACGAGAGCTGGGCGTGTCTCTCTTAGTTGCCGGCGAGTTTTACACTTCCGTGGATGCGACCCGCAGTCTTATCCAATCTTTACATCTTAACGATCGCGTCCGGATTATTGATCGATATATCAGCGAGCCGGAATGGCCTGCCTTATTTGCGGCCACCGACGCCTTAGTTCTGCCGTATCGCGCCGCGTCCCAAAGTATGACGATCCCCTTAGCCTATGGCTTTGGCAAACCCGTGATTGCGACTCGGGTCGGCGGCTTTCCTGACATTATTGAGGATGGACAGACGGGAGTCCTTGCCGATCCAGACTCGGATGACGTAGCCAGGGCGATTCAGCGTTTCTATACCGATTTCCTGAGCGGACCGTATGACACGGCAATTGCCACCAAGCGCCAGTCCTTTGGGTGGGAACCTTTTATTCAGCTGCTTGAGCAATGCAGCGCATCGCATGGTCAAACGGTACAGGCGGCGACAAAATAATGAGACAGAGTACAGGAGGAACCAGGAGGAATATCGATGAGTATCCCAACACTGATCCATTTATACCCATCCCCTTAGTCTGAACGTGCCGCGTGAGCCCGTGCATTATAAACTGCTGCTCGAATATGACGGAACCAACTACCATGGCTGGCAGATCCAGCCCAATGGAGCTACGGTCCAAGGCACGCTTGTGGCCGTTCTGTCACAAATCCTGAATACGCCGACGCGTCTGCGTGTGGCGGGACGAACGGATGCGGGCGTGCATGCACTGGGCCAGGTAGTTACCTTCCACGCCGCTGGTCCGCTTGACCTGCCGCGCTTTCAGCACAGCGTCAATTCCATGCTCCCCCCTGACATTGTGGTCCGAGAGATGACGGAAGTCTCTGAGGAATTTAACCCGCGCTACGACGCCCACAGCCGCACCTACCGTTATCGTGTGTGGAATCGGCCTTATCCGTCCGCCCTGTATGCGCGCTACTCGTGGCATGTCGCCTCCGCCTTAGACCAGTCTGCCATGAACCAAGCCGCTGCGGTGCTTGTCGGCCACCACGACTTTTCCTCTTTTCAAGGGGCCGACTCAGTCGAACGGTCGCCCTGGCGGACCATGATCCGGAGCACGGTCCGTCACCAGCACGGTTTTCTCGTGTATGATGTAGAAGCCCGATCGTTTCTGCGCCACATGGTGCGGAATATTGTTGGCACGCTCATCGACGTCGGGCGCGGGACACTGAGCGTCGACGATTTTGCAGCGATCCTTGCAGCCCAGGATCGATCCCAAGCCGGACGTACTGCCCCACCGCAAGGATTATTTCTGATCGAAGTAAAATATGAGGCATGAAGACTGGGGGATAGGGGTTAGGGAATCGGGAATTTCCGTGTTATTGTTGCCCTCTCTCTTGGGAATGGCTAAGACGAACGCATCTAAGACGGCAGTGTGAGAAGGGAGCATCGTATGGCACTCTTGGACCGCGCCGAGTGGTATGACATCGCCCGTGACACGAACTGGACCCCTACCTACGTCACTGAAGACGAACTGTTCCCCGAAGAACAGAGCGGCAGCATGGGACTACCGCTTGAGACCTGGCAGGGCTATGACGAGCCCTACAAGGTGACCTACCGCGAGTACGTCCGTATTCAGCGTGAGAAAGATGCGGGTGTCTATTCAGTCAAAGCAGCGTTGCAGCGGGCCAACTTTATGGACACAGCCGAACCTGGCTGGGTGAGTGTGCTGAAACTCCACTACGGCGCATTCGCCACCCTGGAGGCAATGGCGTCCGGTGCGGAATCGCGCATGGCTCGCTTTGGCAAGGCCGGCGGAATGCGCAATATGGCAACCTTCGGTTCTCTTGATGAGAATCGGCACGGCCAGATCCAGTTGTTTTTCCCGCATGAACATGTGCAGCGCAGTCGCCAATTCGATTGGGCAGTGAAGTCGATGCATACCAACGAATGGGCGGTTGTGGCGGCGAAACATCTGTTCGACGATATCATGGCGGCCCGTGATGCAGTCGGCGTCGCACTCATGCTGACCTTTGCCTTTGAGACAGGGTTTTCGAATTTGCAATTCCTTGGGCTCTCGGCTGACGCGGCCAAGGCGGGGGATGTGTCTTTTTCGAATCTAGCCTCAAGCATACAGACCGATGAAGCGCGGCATGCCCAGATCGGTGGCCCGGTTGTCAAAATCCTGATCGAAAATGGAAAGAAAGATGAGGTGCAGCGGCTGGTCGATATCGCCATCTGGCGCGCTTGGACTCTCTTCGCCACAGTGACCGGCCCATCGATGGATTATTACACTCCGCTCGCTCGCCGTGAGAAATCCTTCAAAGAATTCATGCACGAGTGGGTCTTCGGCCAGTTCGAACGCACCCTGGTCGATATCGGTCTGGACAAGCCCTGGTATTGGGACATCATGCTCGACGACCTCGACACGCGCCACCACGGCATGCACGCGGGCATCTGGACGTTTCACCAATCGGTCTGGTGGGATGTGCCTCCGGGTGTCAGCCCGGCTGAGCGCGAATGGCTGGAGGAGAAATATCCGGGCTGGGAGGATACCTGGGGCGCACACTTCTGGGATCCGATCATTGAGCGCTTCCTCAAGGAGGGGCCGGTGGATACTGTGCTGCCGACCATGACGCCGTTGTGCAATATGGCCCAGGTTCCTGTAACCGGTACTCCTGGCTGGACGCCAGGGAAGGCCGGTCGTCCGCTCAAGGATTACCCCCTGGAATACGAGGGGCGCTTGTATCATTTCGGCTCCGAAGTGGACCGCTGGATCTTTCAGCAGGACCCCGATCGCTATAAGGATCATCTGAGCATTGCGGACCGCATGGTCGCCGGCATGATCCAGCCGCCAACGCTCGAAGGACTGCTTGAATACTTCGATATCCATGACGGCGAGCGGGGCAAGGATGCATTCAATCATAGTTGGATTGAGGAATACCGCCATCTCCGTGCTGCGTAGGTCACGCTCGATAGCGA
>CAUZQN010000279.1:0-4930 GCA_963581605.1 uncultured Binatia bacterium (SeqCode) | reverse complement strand
GAGCATCTTCTGCCGCAAATCGGTTTTCAACCCCGGAGCGGGGGCCACCTCAACGACCTTCTGGTGTCGCAATTGCACCGAGCAGTCCCGGTCGTGAAGATGAACCACGTTGCCACATGAGTCAGCGAGAATTTGTACTTCGATATGTCTCGGCCGAGCGACCAGCCTTTCGATAAAAACGGACCCCTCACCGAATGCGGCCTGTGCCTCGCTGCGGCAGCGCTCAAAAGCCTCGGCCATCTCCTCAGCCCTTTCCACAACGCGCATGCCGCGCCCGCCCCCACCCGCCGCTGCCTTGAGCATCACCGGATAGCCAAGATCGTTTGCCACATTCTCTGCTTCCAGCGCTGAACCCAGGGGAGCAGCGCTCCCGGGTACCACGGGAATATCCAACGACTCGGCAAGAGCACGAGTTCTAACTTTATCTCCGAACAATGCGAGAGCCTCGGGCGGCGGACCAATAAACGTGATCCCCTCGGCGGCACACAACGCGGCAAATGGGGCGTTTTCGGACAAGAAACCATAACCCGGGTGCAGACAGTCACAGCCGCTTGCTTTGGCGATCTGAATGAGCGCTTCCGCATTCAAATACGCCCCAACGGCGTCGCCGGCTGTACCGATCTCATGGCTTTCCGTCATACAGCGCGTATGCAAGGAGAGCGCATCGATAGCAGGATACACACCGACGGATTCCAGGCCCAAGGCGGTTGCTGATTTGGCAATGCGAATGGCGATCTCGCCACGGTTACTTATGAGTACGCGTTTATGCACTGTCACATCTTCCCCTCTAAGCTGCTGTCAAGTTATCGATCCCTTATGAAGCGTGGTGGTGGTGTGCAGGAATCACGAGATGCTCTCACCTACCATAGGTCTCTATAGAAATCACCGCTTCTCGCTGGGTATCATCGCCCACGCCGGGTGGCCCTACTATCACTTCTCGCTCAGCTTCCGCGAAGTCGAGAAGCTGTTAGCGGAACGCGGAGTCACCGTCAGCTACGAAGCGGTCCGCCAGGGGTGTCTCAAGTTTGGCCAGACGTTCGCGAAGAGACTCCGACATCGACGGGGGCAGCCGGGCGACACTTGGCATCTCGACGAATTGTTCATTAAGATGGGCGGCGCGTGATACTACTTGTGGCGAGCGGTGGATCAAGATGGGCAGATACTTAGAAAACGTGAATTCCTCGATCTCACCGACGCTGACAACAATTGAGGCATATGCCGAAGCGGTGGGCTATCGAGTAGAGATAAGCTTCCGGCCCGCCGCCCCTTCAACCTGACCTCAGCAGAAAGGCGATTCCACTCGACAATGGCTGCGGTCTGAATCCCGCTATAGGGCCGATCAAGGACCTCTACGATGCGGGTAGGGTTGCCATCATGCATGGAGTCGGCTATCCCGTACCCCACCGCTCTCACTTCCGCTGTATGGATATTTGGCATACGGCTGAGCCGACTACGGTCGGAGATCAGAGCTAGACGCCAAGCCTATGGTGAAGGGAATGTACGAAAAGGTTGGCTGCTTCAACTGATCTGCTAGGAGATAGATTGTGGTAAACTATGGCGTCAAAAAGGCCATTGAGTTTTGTTATGGCCATCGTCTCCTTGACTATGATGGGAAATGCCGGAATCTACATGGCCATAACGCTCAGTTGGAGATCGAGGTCGACTCGGGTGGGCTGGATCGACTCGGGATGGTCATCGATTTTGGTGAGATCAAGGACATAGCCAAGGGGTGGGTCGATGACCATCTTGATCATAAGATGCTACTGCACCGTGACGACCCGATTGCCAAAGTGTTGCAGGATTTCGGAGAACCGCTATATTTGATGGATGGCAACCCAACGGCCGAAAATATCACCAAGCTAATCTTCCATACATTGTCCAAGTTGGGACTACGCGTCTCCCGTGTGAGCCTGTGGGAAACACCCAGCAGCTGCGCCACCTATAGCGAGGATTAATCCCGTGACCAGAGTTGCCGTTTTAGCCAGTGGTGGGCTCGACAGCAGTGTCTTACTGTACGATCTGGCCAGCACGTACGATGTTGCCCCGCTCTATATCGAGAAAGGCTTGGCCTGGGAAACCGAGGAGCGCCGGGCGCTGGAGCGCTTCGTCGATAGGCTCGATCACCCACGAGTCAGCGCACCCGTAACCTTGCCCCTCCTCGTCGATGGGCTCTACGGCAAACACTGGAGTGTCACGGGTGAGGGCGTACCGGCAGCAGATGAGCCTGACGAAAATGTCTTTCTGCCGGCTCGCAATATTCTGCTCTTTACGGCTGCAGCCATTTGGTGCCTAGCCAATGGGGTGCATCACATCGCAGTGGGCTCACTGGAGGGCAATCCCTTTCCGGATGCGACGGATGAGTTTTTTGCCGATCTGGCACGGTTGCTGAGTACCGCGCTGAGTCATGAAATCACCATCGTCGCCCCATACCGGCATTTGACTAAGAAAGCCGTCATCAAGCAATTCCAGCATTTGCCCTTGGCGCTGACCCTGACGTGCAACGCCCCGCATAGCGGTCTGCATTGCGGCGGGTGCAACAAATGTTACGAGCGGCAGCAGGCATTCATCAAGGCCAAGGTTCAGGACCAGACGCCCTATGCGCAATAAGACGAGACCGTCGGTAAGCCCCCAACTTTGCTAGCAGGCAAGGAAGAGAAGATGAGTACCCCACTTCGCCTCCACCCCCAAGAACAGATTCAGCAGTATCTCGATCCTGACTCGTTACCGGCACAGCCGCCACCCCTCATATTCTTGTCGATGCCGTTCGGGCTGCCGTATATGCCGTCGCTGGGTCTGTCGTTATTGAAGGCCGGTTTGGCGACGCGGGGCATTGCCGCCGATATCCGCTACCTAGGGATGACATTTGCCCAAACCATCGGCTACCCGTTTTATCAGCGCTTGGCGCATGGCGGCTCGAGCGATCTGGGAGATTGGATTTTTTACCGGGCACTCTACGGACCGCCATCGGCTTCGCAAATCGAGCGGTTTTGGCAACTGCAATTTGCAGACGGGTCGCCGCGCGGCATGGCAACCAGCTTTGAAGCCTTGCAGGAGCGCGTGGCCCAGGCGCAAGTGCGCGCCTGCGAGTTTATCGACCACTGCCTGCACGAGATCGATTGGGCGCAGTATCGCATGGTCGGATTCACCACCATGTTCCAACAGAACCTAGCCTCACTGGCCCTGGCCGGGCGCATCAAAGAGATGCATCCTGACGTGCAGATCTTGTTCGGCGGACCGAATGCCGAGGGCGACATGGGTGCCGGTCTCATGGCATGCTTTCCGTTCATTGACTTTGCCTTTTCGGGAGAATCGGACGACCGCTTCCCGGCCTTTGTGGAAGCGATCTTAGCCGCTGAGCCCATCCCCTTAACGGGTGTGATCTCGCGCCATACACCCGGCGGCGCCGTACGCCTGCCCACCAATTGGGGCGGCCCCATTCATGACATGGATGCCCTGCCGTATCCAAACTTCGATGATTTCTACGCTCAGTTCAACGCGGCTTTCCCCGAGTTGCAACCGCACCTGAACTACGAAACCGCACGCGGCTGCTGGTGGGGAGCGAAGAGTCACTGCACCTTTTGTGGTTTGAACGGCTTGACGATGGCCTTTCGCAGCAAATCGCCGGACCGGGCCATTGACGAGATCAGTTTTCTGCACCAGCGATATATGGACCCGAACCGGGTCGTGCTCATGCAGCCGGCCGATCAGATCTTGGATTTACGGTATTTTGACTCGATGATTCCGCGCCTGCCCACCGCAGCGCCCGGCATTCCGACCTTCTTCGAGATCAAGGCCAACTTGAGCCGCGACCAGGTCGCAGCCCTGGCCACAGCGCATGTGCACATTGTGCAACCGGGCATCGAGAGTCTCAGTAGCCAGGTGCTCAAATTAATGCGCAAAGGTTGTACCTTGTTGCAGAATATCCAGCTCTTAAAATGGTGCGCGGAGTTCGGCTTGCACGCCATCTGGAACTTGCTGTATGGATTTCCCGGAGAGTGTGAGGCAGATTATCAGCAGACCTCCGAGGCGGTGCCGCTGATCGCTCATCTGCAACCGCCGAAGAAGTTCTTTGCCATTGAGCTCGATCGCTTTAGCCCCTATTTCACATCGCCCCAAGAGCTAGGCGTGAAAAATATCCGCCCGCCAGAAATTTTTTCGATCCTCTACCCGTTCGATGCCCAGCATCAATACGATATTTGCTATACGTTCGATTTTGACTATATCGAATCCCGCGAGGCCACCACCTATCTGGGCTCCTCCCTGGACCGGGTTGCGCGATTATGGATGCGGACGCGGCAACGGGGCGCCTTGGTGGGGTTTTACGATGCAGAACGCCTGTTGATCTGGGACAGCCGTATCGGCGCCGTTAATGCCTGGGTCGAAATCCATGGGCCGTATCGCGAGGCGTTGCTGCAAGCTGACCGTATTCTGGTAGAGAACCGGTTGAGAGATGTCTTTGCCGATGCGATCGGTGCAGCAGACGCGCAGACGACGCTGGATGATTTTTTGGCGTGCATGCAGCAACGTGGATTCGTGTTGCGTGAGGATGGACGGCTGCTGTCCCTAGTTGTGCTCAACGCCGTCTCGGATCACCTCCCCGCTGTATCCGAGGATCAAGTCGTCCACATCGCGCCTCGCCTCAACGACATGCCGGACGCGGGCATCGTCGCATTTGGTGGTGCGGCCATCGACGACGTGCTTGCCGGTCCACCGGATGACAGCGACCGGTATCAAGTCGTCCTGACCGGGCAGATCCTCCGCATATCGCGCATATCGCGCATGTCGACGGATGATACTCAAGGCATTGACGGCGTGTGTGTGGTGGAATCGTTTTGGGGCGTCTCAGCATTTCGTTTGAGCGGTACGGTGCAGATGGCTCAGGGTAAGCCTACACGGCTTGCTCTGACTGCGGAGCGGGTCAGCGGCTTTG
>CAUZQN010000278.1:0-4932 GCA_963581605.1 uncultured Binatia bacterium (SeqCode) | reverse complement strand
CAAGCCGAGGGTGTTGAGATTGGGATGCCCCTTGAGTTGACATTTCGCAAATATCATGAAGGCTATGGGATTAAGAATTATTTTTGGAAGGCCAGACCGGCTCAATAGTTCTGCTCAATAAGACAGTAGCAACTCATTAATATCATCCTCGCAGATATCACCCTCGAAAGGAGGCAGTATGAATATTCGGGATAAAGTCGCAGTGATTGGGGCAGGCTGTTGCAAATTCGGCGAGAACTACCATCAAAGCGCCGAAGACATGATTGTTGATGCCGCGCTTGAGGCCTATACAGATGCAGGCATCGATCCGAGTCAGATTCAGGCGGCGTGGGTTGGTACGCTGAGCTCGGCCAGCGCGGGCAACGCTTTGGCTGATCCGCTCAAACTGTTTAACATCCCGATTACGCGTGTTGAAAACTACTGCGCCTCGGGCATGGACGCGTTCCGCAATGCGTGTATGGCTGTTGCGTCGGGGATGTATGACGTCGTCCTGGCGCTTGGTTTTGAGAAGCTGCGTGACTCCGGTCAGCGTGGACTGGGGACGTTTGGGGCGCACCCTGTGGTGGGCTACGGCACGACGGCTCCGTCGCTGTTTGCCATGGCTGCCACCCGCTATTTTGAAACTTATGGCATTGATAAGAGTGCCTTGGCGAAAGTCGCGATCAAAAATCATCACAACGGAACCATGAGCCCAAAGGCACATTTCCAGATGGAAGTGACCGAAGAGCAGGTGGTCAACGCGCCGCTGATTTGTAGTCCGTTGGGTCTGTTCGATTGCTGTCCAACGACGGATGGGGCTGCCGCAGTCATTATCTGTAAGGACGCATTGGCCAAGTCTTTCCGGCCTGATCCGGTGCGGGTAAAGGGCATAGGCCTGTCCGTCACCTCGGGCGAACCGTATTTGAAACCGAGCTTCGCCTACACCGGCTTTCCTGCCACAGCCCAAGCGGCGCAGTCCGCCTATGAACAAGCGGGCGTGACGGCTAAAGATATTGATCTGGTGGAATGCCATGATTGTTTCACCATTACAGAGATTCTGAATTATGAAGATTTAGGTTTGTGTGAGAAGGGTGAAGGCTGGCGTTATGTGGCTGAAGGCCGAGCAGACATTGATGGTGGCGCTGTGCCGGTGAATCCGTCGGGTGGTCTGAAATCATTTGGCCATCCCATTGGCGCGACCGGTATCCGCATGATTTACGAAGTGTCCCAACACCTGTGGAATAAAGCAGGTGATCGACAAGTCAAAGGTGCGGAAGTTGGCCTCGCGCACAATCTGGGCGGTCCAGGCTCGGTTGGCTGTGTGACTATTCTGGCGAATAGCTAATTCACTATTGTACAACGTATAACGAGGACTGGGACTAACTCAGTCCTCGTTCTTTTTTGTGGGGGCGTCATGGATTTCGGTTTTAGTGAAGAGCAGGACTTGTTGCGCCAAGCTGCTGCAGATTTTTTACATAATGAATGTCCCATGTCCTATGTCCGCCAAATGATGGAGGATGAGCGTGGCTACGCTGACGACCTGTGGAAAAAGATGGCCGCACTCGGCTGGATGGGGTTGCTCGTGCCGGAAGCATACGGCGGGGCAGGGCTCTCTCTTGTTGATCTCGTCGTTGTCTTGGAAGAAATGGGGAAGGTCGTCCTGCCGGGTCCCTTTTTCTCAACTGTCGTGCTTGGTGGGCTCTGCGTTCAGAGAGCGGGGAGTGAGGGGCAGAAAAAGAGGTTCTTGCCTGGAGTGGCTTCCGGGCAGGCTAAATTGACCTTGGCGCTCCTAGAAGAAGACGCTCGCTGGGATGAGGCCGGGGTAAACCTGGCAGCACAGAAAGACGGCGGCGGATATGTGTTGAATGGGGTGAAGCTTTTTGTGCTGGATGCGCACGTTGCCGATCACATAATCTGCGCGGCACGCACAACCGAAGGGGTGACGCTGTTTATCCTCGACCGGCAACAAGCCGGCGTTGGAACGCGGCTGCTCAAAACTATGGATCAGACACGCAAGCTATGTGAAGTCACGTTAGAGAACGTCCACGTCGGTGCGGATGCGCTGCTCGGGACGCCCGGACAGGGCTGGGAGCTATTAGCGCGCAGCGTCGATCAGAGCAAAGTCGCCTTATGTGCCGAGATGTGTGGTGGAGCGCAGCAAGTGCTGGATATGAGCGTAGAGTATGCCAAAGTCCGTGAACAGTTTGGCCGACCGATTGGATCGTTCCAGGCCATTCAACATAAATGCGCCGACATGCTGGTGCAGGTCGAGGGTGCAAAGTCTGCCACATATTATGCGGCCTGGGCGGTGTCAAATGATACCCTGGATGCAGCCCTTGCCGCTGCTATGGCCAAAGCGTATTGCAGCGACGCCTACCGTAAGGTGAGCAGCGAAGGGATTCAGATCCACGGCGGCATTGGCTTTACCTGGGAACACGACATGCATATTTACTTTAAACGGGCGAAGGGATCAGAGGTGACCTTCGGCGATGCGACCTGGAATCGAGAACTCGTGGCGCAGCATACGTTGGACAATTAGCATCCGTTGGGCGTGAGATGACCCCGCAGCCACAGCCTAGGCCGTAATTTTCAAGCTTAGACCGTAATCTTCAGGTCTAGACCGTGATTTTTATGAGTCGCCCGGTTGGGGCAGCACGCCGGGTCTTTTGTGGTGCTCCAAGTCCTGGGTAGTTTTTCTTCCAGCGCTTGAGACCAAGGCGGATATAGTCCGGATCAAGCCCAAGAACACTACAGATACTCACAAAGGAAAACGACCACCAGGTATCGTCGCTTGAAAACCATTCCTCTGCTTCCTGTGCCAAACGCAGGGCAGGTTTGCCGCTTGTGATAAACTGTTTCTGAAAACAATTAATTGCATCTTCCAGGACCGCTCGCATGAGCGAAATCGCGCCGTTGGCCAGACTAGCGCCCGTCTGACGAGAATAAAACTGTTCCGGCAGAACCGTTACTGCCGGGAGCAGGCGACTGGCTGCCCCCAGGTCATACAAGAACAGGGGCAGCGATGGTCGATGCAGTGGTTGTGTTTGCCTGCTTTTTCTGTGTTGTGGAGCCATAGGTCATATTCCTTCTCTCAGATAAACAGCAATCGGGGGGAAAAGTTCCACTCTGATGCTTCGAGGAGAAAGGCGAACTCGATAGTGAGGTTTTCGCCTTCTGTTTGGTTCGCCCTTCACTGGCGCTTAGACGGCAGGATCCTATATTCTGTTCATTTTCGGGAAGTCTTGCCCCTCCAAAAGAGCAAAAGGGATGGAGAGCGCGCTAGTTAGGAGCGTTGGGCAGGGGGGGTGTTGAGAAATGACTGCGGCAAGTCGGGTTAACAAGTTAACTCGGGAAAAGTACTTGGAGAAAGACGAGGCCCGTTAAGCTCAGAATAATAAAGAGCAATATTCCCCCAAGCAAAGCGAGAGGACGGAGGATTTTCCGCGTAGGAAACCAACGGCGTTCGGTAACGAGCAGCCAAAAGCTGAAAATCCACACGATGAAGAGAATAAGGGCAATCAGTCGCATATGCCTCAGCCGCCTCATATATAGACACAGGGATATGAAATGTGTCCGTGGCCTCCAACATATCCTGTGGAAGAAAGGGACTGCAACGCAGGACCAAAAAGAAGTCTCAGAAAAGGTAAACGGAGTAAGATTGCGTTGCATTGTGATGAGTTTCATAATATAAATCTCCGCTCAAGCAGGTGAAACGTGCAAATACGCATCGAACATATCGTCTCGTCTCCGACAGACGTCCATTTCAATGTGGACGCCCAGACTCTCAATGGGTCTTTGAACCAGCGAGAGTCTGGGCGAGACGGGCGAGACGGGACGGAATACTTGCTGACCAGTCCATTGCAGGTGGCCTTGAGCCATGTGCGGTCAGGCCAAGATTTGCTGTTTGATGGAACGCTGCGTGGAGACCTGGTCTGCCAGTGTGCGCGCTGTCTTGAGGAATTTCCGCTGTCACTAGACCGTCCGTTTTCATGCGTGTTTATGCCTCTTGCTTCTCCCAGCCCGGTGGGCCGCTTACCAAGCCGTGAGCTTGAACTCAACCATGAGGACTTGAGCGCGAGTTTTTATAGTGGGGAGAGTGTTGATGTGTCAGCCCTTGTCCAGGAGCAATTCTTGTTGGCGCTTCCGAGTCGGCTCCTGTGCCAAGACGAGTGCAAAGGGCTGTGTGAACAGTGTGGGGTGAATCTCAATGTGGAAACCTGCACCTGCCGTCCTGTGTGGAAGGATCCGCGTCTGGCAGTGCTGTCCACTTTACGTGTGTCTTCTCCTGAAACGTCCGCTCTTCAGGCGTCTTCTCAGAAGAGAGAGAAGCTACACTAGAAATTTGTAAGGAAAAGAATATGGCTGTACCGAAGCGAAAAACCTCAAAGTCAAAACGCAACCAACGTCGTTCGCATCACGCCCTCGTCGCACCACAGTGGTCGACGTGTTCGCAGTGTGGAGATCCCGTTCTTCCGCACCGCATCTGTGTAACCTGCGGCTATTACCGTGGCCGGCAAGTGATTGCGGTCGCAGAAGAAGAGTAAGACTCGGCTGAGGTCCTCCGCGGTGAAGAGCGCCTCTACATTGTCCGCGTAAGAGCGGCTGTGAGCAGCCCACGATGTATATTGCTGTAGATGCCATGGGAGGGGATTTTGCTCCCCAGGCCATTGTCGAAGGTGCCATCCAAGCAACGCAAGAATACGGCGTCTCGGTTTTGCTGGTTGGCGACCGCGAAAAGATCTTGCACGAACTCACCCGGAATAGGCGCACTGAGTCCTCGAAGCTTGCCATCCAACATGCGAGTGAAATTGTTGAGATGGGAGATTCCTCTATTGCCGCCCTGCGCCGTAAGCCGGACTCATCATTGCGAGTCGCTTTCAAACAGATGAAGGATGGCCATGCCGGGGCGGTGGTGAGTGCCGGCAATTCTGGGGCGGTGATGGGACTTGCTGT
>CAUZQN010000277.1:0-4958 GCA_963581605.1 uncultured Binatia bacterium (SeqCode) | reverse complement strand
GACGGCGACCCCACTGCCAGGCTTCTTCGCCGCTGGCGAGTGCGCGTGTGTCAGCATCAATGGGGCCAACCGACTTGGCTCAAACTCGCTCACCGAGCTGTTGGTGTTTGGCGCCCGGGCCGGTCGGGCCGCCGCAACGTTTGTGCAAGAACAGCCAGCGTGTGACGCTCAGGCCCTCGAGGCCCAAGCCAAAGACGAGCAAGCGCGCATCCAGAAGCAGTTCATCAACAAGACGGATGGCACCGAGCGTATCGCCAGCCTACGCACAGAGATGACGGCGACCATGCAGGTAGGGGCTGGCATGTATCGCACCGAGGCGTCGCTTAAAGAGACGTGTAACAAGGTGTCTGAGCTCAAGGAGCGATTTGCCAATATTACCCTTGATGATCACAGCTTGACGTTTAACACCGAGTTGACCGCAGCTTTGGAGCTGGAATGCATGCTCGACGTGGCTGAGACTGTTGCCTATTCTGCCTTGGCCCGGACAGAGTCGCGCGGCTCTCATCAGCGCACTGATTACCCCAAACGTGATGACGACAAGTTCCTGGCTCACTCCTTAGCGCACCGCACAGATGGCCCGCCACGCATCGAGTATCTAGATGTCGTGATCACCCGCTGGCCCCCTGCTGAACGAAAGTATGGAGATTAGTCATGGCTAAGTCCAGTATCACGCTCGAGGTTTTCCGGTACCGGCCAGAGATCGAGCAAGAACCGACCTTCCAGACCTATACTGCGCCGTACCACGAGGATTGGGTTGTCCTGGATGCGCTCAACTATATTAAGGATGAGGTGGACGGCAGTTTATCCTACCGCTGGTCTTGCCGTATGGGCGTGTGCGGCAGCTGTGGCATGATGGTCAATGGCGAGCCGAAGCTCACCTGCGCGGCCTTCCTCAAAGACTACTACCCAGCACCGATTCGTGTGGAACCGCTGGCGAATTTTCCGGTCGAGCGTGACTTGGTCATCAATATGGATGACTTCATGCACAAGCTCAAGGACGTTCAGCCGTGGATCATCCGCGACCAAGAGAAACCAGTTTCTGAGGGTGAGTATTTGCAGAGCCCAGCCGAACTCGCCACCTATAAACAGTTCAGCATGTGTATCAACTGCATGCTGTGCTACGCTGCCTGCCCCGTGTATGGGCTGGACCCCTCCTTTATTGGCCCGGCGGCGATTGCCCTGGCCCAGCGCTACAACCTCGACTCGCGTGATCAGGGCCAGGATGCGAGGCGAGAGGTGATCTCACAGCATGAAGGGGTGTGGCAATGCACCTTTGTGAGTGAGTGTTCTGTAGTCTGCCCCAAGGACGTGGACCCAGCCGGTGCAATCCAGCAGGCCAAGGTTTCCGGAGCGATTGACTGGTTCAAGTCTGTGCTCATGCCGAGGGGATCGCAATGAGAGAACCGTATCGACGTTCGATGTCCGCTACGACGTGGTGGCTGAGCAAGCGCATTTATGTGCTCTTTATGCTACGAGAGCTAACAAGTGTATTGATTGCTGCCTTTTTAGTCGTGTACCTGATCCAGCTTGCCCAGCTTGCGCAGGGGGCTGAGGCCTATACGGCATTTGTCGAGCGGCTGGCCTCACCAGGCTGGATCATTTTTCATCTCCTTGTGCTCATTGCCGCGCTCTACCACAGCATCACCTGGTTCAACCTGACCCCACAAGTCATCATCCTGCGGCGGGGAGAAGAGCAGGTCCCGTCAATCTTTATCGCTGGTTCCCACTATGTTGCGTGGCTGGCTGTCTCGGTTGTCATCGTGTGGGTCGTCGTGGGGAACTGAAGACATGCCAAAGTCGGGTGAAGCCTTTTGGTGGTCTCTCTTTTCGGCTGGGGGGATGGTCGCCGCCCTCCTCGTGCCCATTCATGTCTTGCTGAGTGGGATAGCGGCTCCCCTGGGCTGGGTATCAACAGAGGCGTTTGGGAATCAGATGCAGGCTTTGGTCTCACATCCGCTGACCAAGATCTACCTGTTCGTTCTTTTCTCCCTGACTTTTTTCCACTGTGTACATCGCATCCGGCATGTCCTGTATGATACGGGTTTGAGGGAATATCAGACACCTATTGCGGTTATCTGCTATGGGGCGGCTGTTATTGGTACGGTCGCAACTATCTTTGTCCTCTTGGCGATTTAAGTGATGGGTTACGTATGAAATCGAGAGAGAGCAGTCGAAGTCGCGGCCGACCGGTGCTGAGATGCACAGACCGAGCGCTCCCGCACGAACTTCCCCATCGGCGTCGGCCCTCGCCTATGTCACCCCCGAAAAGTATGACCAGTGGGTCCGACCGGGAGATATGGTCGGACCCAAGTTAGCCCTGTGTTGCCAATAGAATGAGCTGCTGATCTACACAATCACGCGTCACACCGGCAACTTGGTCATCACCTGCAGGGTTTCATCTTCAACACATTCTTCAATCACAGGTATCCATTTCTGGAACTCGGGGTCTTGAGACGCGATTTCCAAGGTGGTCTGGACTGCGTTGGCATCGGGAATCTCCCACACATCAATGACAGTGTTCAAACGACCAATGACGTTGAAGTAACTTCCGTGCAGCTTCCAGCCGCCATGCTTTTCCACAAGCGGCACAATGCCGCTGAGCATCTCGGTAAACTTCTGAACCTTACCCGGCCGCAGTTTGATGTGTGCGATCATAAACGCCGTAATACCAGCCTCCTCGATAAAATAGATTCTCAGACCGGAGAAACGTAGCGCAAGCGGCCGAGCGCGGTCAAGTCTTTTTGGCCAAATCAAGATTATTCTAGGACAGTGTTCTTTGTGTGTTGCGCACGAAGAGGATTCTACGATTACCACTCAAGTGGCCAGACAATCGTAGCCATGGTATGGGAGGAGAGCAAAAAATAGCACTCAGGAAGGGAGAGCAGTATGGATTTAGGTCTCACCGGAAAAAAAGCGATTGTCACAGGCGGGAGTCGAGGTATTGGGCGAGCTATCGCCGACCTTTTGGCGGATGAAGGTGTGTCCCTTGCGGTCTGCGCGCGTAAAGCTGAAGGGCTGCAGGAGGCAGAAAACGAGCTCAAAGCCAAAGGTGTTTCCGTCTTCTCGAAAGCGGTCGATGTCAGCAAAGCAGACGACTATAAGTCTTTTATTACCGAGGCGGCTGAAGCGTCGGGTGGTTTGGATATCTTTGTCCACAACGTCAGCGCGATGGTCGGCCAAGGCGAGCAAGGCTGGGAGCGCAGCTTTCAGATTGACCTGATGGGTGCGGTGCGCGGGGTTGATGCAGCTCAGCCGTTCTTAGAAAAGTCCGAAGCTGGCAGCGTTATTTTTATTGGTACGACAGCGGCCATTGAAAACTTTGGTCCACCCAATTCGTATAGCGCCCTCAAAGCTGCCTTACTCGCCTACACCAACGATCTCGGCCAGGCGCTTGCCCCCAAAGGTGTTCGGGTCAATACCGTCTCGCCCGGCTCCATATATTTCGAAGGTGGAGCCTGGGACCGGGTGGAAAAGGACATGCCGGACTATTTTGAGCAGGTGCGTAAGTCTATTCCGTTTGGTCGTTTTGGGAAGCCGGACGAAGTCGCCCGCGTGGTCGCCTTTATGGCTAGCTCGGCTGCCGGTTGGGTGACTGGGACAAACATTATTGTCGATGGTGGGCAGCATAAAGGGGTGGATTAACCAATAAGAGCCTTTAAGGTAAGCAAAAGAGCACCCTCTCTCTTCAGGACCCTTGAGGGAGTGGGTGTCGGCTGCGTTAGCAGACGCAGATGATGGTGAATTTGTAATATCCTCAAGGGGTTTGATGCAGCAGGCCTCAACAAAGCCAAAGCGCTGTTGCACAAACTTTCCTAAGTAAGACGCCCTGGGTATAATGCCAGAGATAAACAAGAAAGGAGAAGTAGGCGATGCCACTCAATATCGATCAACTAGCAGAACAAATCGTGACCCTCGACCAGACAAAGCAAATGGCCTTGTTGGAGAAAGTGGCGGAGCTGAACTTTCAACATGGATTGGTCGATCTCTCTCAGATGTATCGGAAGCGCCTGGAGAAGGAAGGTCGCCTCACCCAAACCGCGAGTGAGATCATGGCTCAGTTAGGGCAGATCCGGGAAGAAACCGCAGCCCATGATCCCGTCCTCTGAGTGGATCGTCCTAGACACGAACATCTGGATCTTTGGTCTACGAAATCAGTCTGAGCGGCCAGCTTGTGCTCAGGTGCGTCAGCGCTTACCGCGCTTCTCGATTAAGGTCCCTCGTCAGATTCTCTTAGAGCTAGGTGCCAATCTCTCTCACGATGAAATGGACGCCCTCTTTCGTCTCCTCAATCATTATCCCGACCGGGTTGGCATTAGTTGGGAGAGAGCGAATGCGCAGTTAATTCAGAAATATCAGGAACTGGGGTGCAAAGCGGGCGATGCTGCTGTGGCAGCTCATGTCGAAACTCTCAATATCTCCGTGTTGGTGTCAGAAAGTCGTGATTTTCTGACAGAGATTAGTGGGCTCCCTTTTCAGGTGCTCAATGCCCAAGAAGTCTTGCAAAAGATCAACTCTTGAGAAGGAGGAGCGGATAGCGGGGATTTACGAAGTCTGAAGCCCCAACAATTCCTGGAGCTTGGCCTTATTAAAGCCAACGATGACTTCTTCATTGACGGTAATCACCGGCAGATGCACCCGGCCTGGGAGTTGTTGAAGGCGTTCTTGGGCCGCTTTATCTGTTGTGACATCGTAGGCTGTGAAATCGATGCCTGCCTGCGAAAGAAACTCTTTCGCCGCTTTGCACGGGCCTCAGGTCGGTGTGGAGTACACTGCGACGTGTTTGTTCATAGGCTGCCTCTTGATCGCTTATCCGGCACCCACAAGAGGTGCCCCTACATCTGTGTCCATTATCGTCAAGCAGCTTCTGCGGTCAAGCAGCATGCCCCTTAATGAAAACTTTGTTTACGTCGGGTCAAACTCTAAGTGTAATGTTTTCAGTCCACGTAGAATAAAGCTGG
>CAUZQN010000276.1:0-4962 GCA_963581605.1 uncultured Binatia bacterium (SeqCode) | reverse complement strand
TGGACACCACGCTCAAGGAACTGGAGCGCGTTCTCTACTTCGAGTCCTATATGGTCATTGATCCAGGGCAGACGCCTTTGCGTAAAAAAGAACTCTTAAGCGAGACGCGCTACCGTCAGGCCGTCGCGGAATTCGGCCCTGGAAGTTTCCGTGCCGGTATGGGGGCGGAGGCAGTTCGCGAACTGTTCCAAGACATCGATCTTGAAGAGTTGGCTAAGGAACTCCGGGTTGAGATGGTCCAGACATCGAGCGAGGCCCGTCGAAAGAAGGCCGCCAAGCGGCTCAAAGTTGTGAATGCATTTCGTAAATCCGGGAATCATCCGGAAGAAATGATCCTCGATGTCATTCCGGTCATCCCGCCCGATCTTCGCCCTCTCGTGCCTCTTGATGGTGGTCGTTTTGCAACCTCAGATCTAAATGACCTCTACCGTCGCGTTATCAATCGAAATAATAGGCTTAAACGACTGATAGAACTCAGCGCTCCGGATATTATTATTCGGAACGAGAAACGCATGCTCCAGGAAGCTGTGGATGCGCTCTTTGACAATGGACGGCGCGGTCGTCCACTCACTGGGCCGAACAAACGGCCCCTGAAATCCCTTTCTGACATGCTCAAAGGGAAAGGCGGGCGATTCCGTCAGAATCTTCTGGGGAAACGTGTCGATTATTCTGGCCGCTCGGTGATTGTCGTTGGCCCAGAATTGCGGCTGCATCAATGTGGATTGCCCAAACATATGGCCTTGGAGCTGTTCAAGCCTTTCATTTATAACAAGCTTGAAGAACGTGGCTACACGACGACCATCAAGAGCGCCAAGAAAATGGTCGATAAAGAGCGTCCGGAAGTTTGGGATATCCTTGATGAAGTGATTCGTGAACATCCGGTGCTCCTGAATCGGGCGCCGACTCTGCATCGACTCGGTATTCAAGCGTTCGAACCTATCTTAATCGAGGGGAAGGCCATTCAGCTCCATCCGCTCGTATGTATGGCTTATAATGCGGACTTCGACGGTGACCAGATGGCGGTCCATATTCCGCTCTCTGTCGAAGCGCAAGTCGAAGCGCGTAGTTTGATGATGTCAACCAATAACATTCTCTCTCCTGCGCATGGAAAGGCGGTTATCAGTCCAACGCAAGATATTGTCCTGGGGCTCTATTCTATGACGCGGGAGCGTCCTGGCGCGACAGGCGAAGGAAAGATTTTTAGTAGTCCGGAAGAAGTTCGGATTGCCTATGATCAAGGTGCGACTGATCTGCAGGCGAAGATCGTCGTTCGTATGGATGGCGCACGTGTTGAGACGACGGTGGGGCGTGTTCTCCTGGCTGAAATCGTCCCTCCTGAGATCCCCTTTTCCGCTATTAATCGAGTGATGAAAAAAAAGGAACTCGGGGCCCTAGTAGATACTTCTGTTCTCAAAGCTGGTACTAAAGCGACAGTCATTTTTGCTGATCGTCTGAAAGATATGGGCTTCGAGTACGCGACCAAGGCTGGGATCTCGATTGGCATCAAGGATATGGTGATTCCGAAAGAGAAGGGCCGGCTTTTAAATAAGGCGGAAAAGGCCCTACAGGAGATTCAGGAGCAGTATACGAAGGGGCTGATAACCGACGGCGAACGCCATAATAAAGTTGTTGATACCTGGGCGTCGGTGACTGATGAAGCAGCAGATGAAATGTTTAGTGGCCTGCAGGAAGACCGAGACGGATTTAGTCCTATCTATATGATGGCAGACTCCGGCTCGCGGGGAAGTGCGCAGCAGATTCGGCAATTGGCCGGTATGCGTGGGCTGATGGCAAAACCCTCGGGCGAGATTATTGAGACCCCTATTACCGCGAATTTTCGTGAAGGGCTGTCGGTGCTCCAGTATTTTATTTCGACCCATGGTGCCCGAAAGGGGTTGGCTGACACCGCGCTCAAGACCGCAAATTCGGGCTATCTCACTCGACGCCTTGTTGATGTGGCCCAAGATTCTATCGTGAGTGAGGAGGACTGCGGTACGATTGATGGTATTGAGATGACGCCTTTGGTCGAAGGTGGAGAAATCATTGAAAGTCTTGGCGAGCGTGTCCTCGGCCGCGTAGCGCTCGATGATATTCGTGACCCTTTTACAAAAGAAGTTATTGCCCGTGCAAATGAGGATATTGATGAGGAGCGGGTTGGACGCATTGAAGAAGCAGGAATCGAACGCGTTTGGCTCAGGTCTGCCCTGACTTGTAATACTCGGCGTGGTATCTGTGCCCGTTGTTACGGTCGGGATCTCGCCCGTGGCCACCTGGTCCACCTGGGTGAGGCGGTTGGGATTATCGCTGCACAGTCCATCGGAGAGCCTGGCACTCAATTGACGATGCGGACCTTCCACATCGGGGGGACGGCAAGTCGTCGCGCAGAGCAAACGACACTGCTGGCCCGCAATGAAGGGACACTACGGTATATTAACATTACAACCGTTGTTGATCGGGAAGGCGATCTCGTCGTGATGAACCGTAACGGAGAAGTCGCCGTTGTCGAAGTCTTAGGGCAAGGGCAGGAACGTGAAAGAGAACGCTCCCCTGTTGTATATGGTGCCAGGCTCAAGAAAAAAGAAGGCGTAAAAATTAAGACCGACGATTTAATCGCAGAATGGGATCCGTATACAGTGCCGATCCTGACTGAGGTTGGTGGCGAGATCAAGTTTGGTGATATTGACGATAACACAATGCAGGAGAAGGTGGACGAGCGGACGGGGTTGTCCAGTCGGGCTATTATCGACTTTCGCGACCCGAATATGCGGCCGCGTGTGTCCATCAAAGATGATAAGGGGAAAACGGCCAAGCTCCTGAATGGCTTAGAGGCGCGCTATCTCCTGCCGGTTGGTGCAAATCTCAATGTGCGTGAAGGCCAACGGGTCGAAGCCGGTGATGTGCTGGCCAAGATCCCTCGAGAAACCACAAAGACCAAGGATATCACAGGCGGCCTGCCGCGCGTGGCCGAATTGTTTGAAGCCAGGAAGCCAAAAGCATTTGCAGTTATTAGTGAGATCGAAGGGGTGGTTTCTTTTGGAAAAGATACCAAGGGCAAGCGGAAAGTGCTCGTTACTCCTGAAGTGGGAGAAGCCCGTGAGTATCTCATCGCTCGTGGAAAACACATCAGTGTTCGAGAGGGCGACTACGTGCGACCAGGCGAGCCCCTCATGGATGGCCCTTCAAATCCGCATGATATCCTTGGGGTCCTCGGGGAGCGGGAACTTTCAAAATCGCTTGTTGACTCGATCCAAGAGATCTACCGCTTGCAAGGGGTGCGTATCCACGACAAACATATTGAGGTGATTGTCCGGCAGATGATGCGGCGGGTCCTGGTGACCGGAGTTGGAGACTCGAATTTTCTGGTCGGAGAGCATGTCGAGAAGTGGCGCTTCCAAGAGGAGACAGAACGGGTCCTCGCCGATGGAGGAACGCCGCCGGAAGCGAAGTCGCTCCTCATGGGTATTACGAAGGCCAGCCTGTCGACCGATAGCTTTATTTCGGCAGCTTCGTTCCAAGAAACCACAAAGGTGCTCACGGAAGCGGCCATTAATGGTAAGGTCGATTACCTTCTGGGGCTCAAGGAAAATGTTATTATGGGCCGTCTTATTCCTGCAGGGACAGGAACTCCGAGTTATACACAACTGACAGTGGGAAGCCCGGAGGCCTTGCCTGAAGAGCCTCTGCCGATCTCCCAAGTCAATTGAGGCGTAGGAGAGGGCCGGTTTTTGCAAGGAGAAAGAATGCCTACAATTCAACAATTAGTCCGGAAGGGGAGAGAACAGCAACGTCGGAAGGTAACAGCTCCGGCTTTACAGGCATGTCCTCAAAGACGTGGGGTGTGCACCCGAGTGTATACGACGACGCCGAAGAAACCAAATTCGGCACTGCGCAAGGTTGCCCGTGTCAGGCTCACGAATGGGATTGAGGTCACGGCTTATATCCCAGGTGTAGGCCATAATCTGCAAGAGCACTCGGTTGTCCTCCTTCGCGGTGGTCGGGTCAAAGATCTCCCTGGTGTTCGATACCATATCGTACGTGGTACCCTTGACTCTATCGGAGTGCAAGAACGTAAGCAGGGACGATCGAAATATGGAGCAAAGAAACAGAAGTAAACGAAGGGGAGCGTAATGCCACGAAAGGGACCGGCTACACGAAGAGAGACACTTCCAGATCCCAAATTCCATGACAAGAGTATTTCCAAATTCGTGAATATGATGATGCGCGGCGGAGAAAAGGGGAAAGTCGAAAAAATTCTGTATGGGGCGATGGATCTGATTCATCAGCGAACGGGGGAAGATGCCCTTGAGGTCTTTCAGCGCGCGCTGGAGAATGTGAGGCCACTTGTTGAGGTCCGTTCAAGACGAGTGGGAGGGGCGACATACCAAGTTCCCGTAGAGGTGCGTCAGGTCCGGCGAAGTTCTCTTGCCATGCGTTGGCTGGTGCAGTCTGCACGCCAACGGCCAGAAAAGAGCATGGGGCAGAAGCTTGCCGGAGAGCTCTTTGAGGCTTCGCAAAATAGAGGCGGAGCAGTCAAGAAGCGTGAAGACACCCATCGTATGGCTGAAGCAAATAAAGCTTTTGCACATTATCGATGGTAATGACGTCATAAAGATCATCGGCTATCACGGCATTCGTGGTGCTGAGAGAAGTGAGAGGTCGTTGAGGGTGGAGAGACCGTGTGCCGCTGACGTGGGCGGTTGACTCTTCTGAAATAGCCTTTAGAATCGTGGATCCCAGAATAAAGCGGAAGCTGGCGGTCTGGCTTCCGCCCCGAGGAGTAAGCCCCAACGATGAGGAGGTTACGCATTCTCTCTTCATTTGTATGGGGTTCTTTCATCGACCCCAGGAAGGGAAAGGACGAGCGAGATGGCGAAGGAGCGGTTTGAGCGGACGAAGCCGCATATGAATGTCGGCACGATCGGGCATATCGACCACGGCAAGACGACCTTAACGGCGGCGATC